>JBJKZU010000019.1:0-11546 GCA_045569095.1 Fidelibacterota bacterium | reverse complement strand
AGAGTGCGCATCTGACCTGGCCAGGACTCTTTTATCGCTAATAGGCCCTGTACGTCATTTCCTTCGATTTCTTGCCCATCTTCAGTTAACAATACCGGGTGAATACCAAAGAATGGACTAGTCGCGGAACCGGGCTTGGTCGGCGTTGCTCCTGGCAATGGTGTAATCATGATACCTCCAGTCTCAGTCTGCCACCAGGTATCAACAATGGGACATTTACCTTTGCCAACAATATTATGGTACCACATCCATTCCGGTTCCTTGATTGGTTCCCCAACAGTGCCTAGCAAACGTAGGCTCGATAAATCTCGGCTGGTCACCGGTTCATCACCTTCTTTCATAAGCGCGCGCAGGGCTGTAGGCGCAGTATAAAACTGTTTGACCCTATGCTTATCAACCACATCCCAAAAACGACCATAATCTGGGTAATTAGGAACACCTTCGAACATGATAGTGACGGCTCGATTAGCCAAAGGCCCATAAACAATGTAGGAATGACCTGTGATCCATCCGATGTCCGCCGTGCACCAGTAAACATCACCTGGATGATAATCAAAAATCTTTTCATGGGTAAAGGACGTGTAGACAAGGTATCCGCCACTTGTATGCAAAACACCCTTAGGCTTACCGGTAGATCCAGAAGTATACAGGATAAACAATGGATCTTCAGCGTCCATTTCTTCCGGCTTACACTCTGATTCAGCTGTGGCCATCGCTTCATGCCACCAGAAATCACGTTCATTGACCATTGCTACTGGTTCACTGGTACGCTGAACCACAATTACATGTTCAATTGATGGTGTTTCAGCAACCGCTTTATCTGCATTTGTCTTCATGGGAATATTCTGTTTTGTACCGCGAACGCCCGTGTCCTGGGTAATCACTACCTTACAGGCCGAATCATTGATTCGGTCCCGCAAAGAGTCGGGACTGAAGGCACCGAAAACAACTGAATGCACGGCACCAATGCGGGCACAGGCCAGCATGGCAACTGGCAACTGGGGAATCATCTGCATATACAGACAGACACGATCACCTTTCTCAACGCCAATACTTTTCAAAACATTGGCAAATTTCTGTACTTCAGCCAACAATTCGCCGTAAGTAAAGGTTTGATCTTCTTCCGGGTTGTTACCCTCCCATATAATTGCAGTCTGATCCCCATGACCAGCTTCCACGTGCCGGTCTAGACAATTATAGCTTACGTTCAGTTTTGCACCATCAAACCATTTTATTTTGCCCTCTACAAAATCAAATTCCCGAACGTTACTCCATTTTTTATACCAGGTAATTCGATCCGCTACTGTAGACCAAAATGTATCCGGATCAGACATAGAATTTTCATATAGATCTCGGTATTGATCCAGGGATCTAATCAACGCCTGGTTAGAAAATTCCGGATTAGGATAAAAAATATGGTCAGCCATAAGTCAAATCCTCAATTAATGATATGATTATAATACATCCTCGGAAAAATCCCGCCAATTAAACGGATATAATTTATGGTAAGGAATATTTTATTGAATGTTTTTTTAGCCTATTTCAGGAATACCATTTTACGAGTACGACTGAACGCATTGGCTTCCATCCTGTAAAAGTACATACCGGAAGAAACGGCATTACCAAATGTATCCCTTCCTTGCCAAACTACCTGATGATAGCCAGCATGAAAGGGTTTGTTCGCCAATAAAACTATTTCTCTGCCCAGTAGATCATAGATCGCAATTCGAGTATGGGTATCTTCTGGCAATTCAAAACGAATGGTTGTAGTAGGATTAAATGGGTTAGGATAATTCTGTCCCAAGGCATATCGCGCGGGTACAGGTGTTATCTTAAGCAGTGCTGTTCCGGTCAATATTTCTTTGCCTTCCTGATCGTAGAAACGAACCTGAAGATCCTGATTGTAATCCGTTTCCGTAAGCAGTGTCATATTAATTGAAAATACAGAATCCAGCGATCCGCCAAGAGTGGCAAAAGTATAAGCTTTCACACCAATTACACTGTCTTCATTTACAAGAACGAAGTGTTGTGCACTGGAACTCGATCCAGATACATTGATCACATCATAATTAAGATCAGTGAAGATTATTTGTCCCGCGGAAGTATTTTCGGGTAATTGGATCTGTAACTGACCTCCATTATAAGTTGCTGATAGATCCACGTTATTGCCAGAGGTCATTAGCATTGTGGGAATATATGTTTTGTAGTACCAGTTCCACATTCGAGAAAATATGGATAGATCTCGCAGATTGGCTTCGCCATCTAATCTGGGGGCGTAGTGTGGCGGTTCGTGCTCGACCGGAGCAAGGTCAACAACGTCCGTATTAGGCCAGTGGGTGTTAAAATGAACCACGTCAGCCACATCCAAAACACGATTACTGTCCAGGTCCCCCCATAATGTACTATACAGGACAATGGTATCTGACGTCATCAAGCGGTTTAGACTGGTTACGTCATCAAAATTGAAATAGAGTGTATCAGCGGTTAAAAGTGTGGTGTCTAAGGTAATTGATACTGTACTATCACCATTCATACGACTATCGGTATAGGGAATCGTATCTGTACCAATATTATCAAGGCTGAACTTATAAGATAATAATTTCTTGTTAAACTTGAATGTTATCGTTTCGGATGATAATACATCAAGATAAGAGTTTAACGATGGCATTACTGTGTCTATTCTGGCAGGTTGATTATCAAATTGTATTCCATTTGTTTGTGCTGTATCTGATTTATTGCCAGCCATATCCACCGCCCGCAGACCAACAAAATATTTTTTATTCCTCTGTAGATCCAACCCTGTAATGGTTGCAAAATCTTCCAGCGTATCCACAGTAAACCAATCTAGGACCTCTACTGTATCCTCATCAATTACGCTTACGCTTAATTCATAACTTCCAATCACTTGATTATCTGTAAATTCATTCCAGTGTACATCAAGGCTAGTTGAATCAATTGTCCAACCAAGCGAAGAATCCTCATCAAAACCATTCTTTATATTCCCCGTATTTGGCTGATCCAAATCAATCCAAAACCCAGTACTGTCAAAAAACTCTTCTGATTCATTTCCGGCACGATCGATCGCTATAGCCCTAGTAAAATATTGAGTATTGTTTTGTAAAATACTATCAGATCCTGTTGTTAATTCATGTACTAATGTATCTACTAATCCATTTGTAAAGGTCCAATCGATAGGAATGTTTGGGTCTTGAAGAGTCTCCACACGAAATTCATATTTTGAAATACCGGAAACCAAGTCTCCCCCATCTATTGCCAGCCTTAGAGTTTCCGCTGTAGCAACATAAAGTAAATCTTCTTCGAAACTACCTTCATTAATATAGTTAATAAATGGTACAGTATAATCATAGATAACTCTAGATCCATCTGTCGTTTGCGTGTGGGGTTCTGCCGTTGTATTACCTGCGGAGTCCATGGGTGTAAAATAAAAACCGATAATTCCCTGCGCATCACTCGAATCCATCTCTTTTTCAAACGTCCATATACGATCATCCTCATCTTCATAAATCGCAGTATCCTCTGCCATAATAACATAAGGCATCCTTAGGCCTTCCTGTGCACGGAACTTAACCGACACAGTGTCCTCGTATGCTGCCATGGAAGAATCATTATTATTGGATTCAACCCAGATACTATCAATATAAGGTAATGTTTGGTCAATTTGCAGTTGGTCATTACTTGCGCTACCGATAGTAGCATACCCTGCAATATCATTGATTCGGGCTGTAAATAAAGCAATCGTACCCTGGGCAAAGTGTTGTGAATCCTCAAAGTCATCATCACTAATGGTGATGACCTTTGGAGTATCAATACGAGTTATTGTTTCAGAATCACCGATTTCCAGTGTATCACTGCCATCAAAACTGACCAATACCTGTACTGCACCATTGATTAAAGAATTATCATTATTTTCAATGGGTACCGTAACCAGTAAACTCTCGTTTGTACTATTCCAGTAACCTGGAAATACCGTATCACCACCAGCGCTAATAATTTGCCCTACTGTAAAATTTGAAGGCGGATTCTGATCAAACACAACGTATGAATTATCGCTAGTGCTATCAATACTGGCATTATTGCCCGCTAAATCCGTTACGGAAATATCAAACACTACCGCACCTTCCTGTTCCGAACCTGTGACCGTATAACTGGCCTGAAATGTGTTGTTACCCAATGGAATTATGGAATTCGCTGGATTATTTAGTATTATTACAGACGAATCAGAAACAGCTTCATCTATATGGAAGGTAAGATTAATGGTATCGGCTGAGTCTGCTACGCTCGAATCCGCGCCTGTCGAGAATATAGTCACATCCTCAAAACGAGGCACCGTTCCGTCAAAACGGACATAGCTAGTATCCGTAATATCACTATTACTAATATTATCATATTCATTACCATTCAAATCAGTATGATCAATAGAAAATTGAACAATCCTAACCGTATCTATGGTATCAGCCTCAATAGAATAAAAATACTGGTTATTCGCCGGTGAATCCTGGGTGGTATCAATTTGACCAAAAATAACAGCAGCACTATCCAATAATATTGGCATATCAGTCCTAATTTCAACGGAAATCACATCACCAGGCCGGGCTAGTGTATCGCCATTTGCATTGTTGGATTTGATGGACGCAAATAAAATTTCTGGACCGGCAGAACTGAAGTCCACACTACTTCCATCATCAACTTCTGTATAAGTTGGACTCATATTTCGTGCTGTATCACCCCCCGAGATACTAAATGGTAGTACCCCCTCTGTTTCCGCACCAGTCATACGGCGCCAAACTCTGGATCTAAAACCATTTAAATGCTCATATCCATCAATCGGTTGCCCGCCGATCGTTGCATCCACGGTATCAATGCCTTCGTATTGTCCTTCAAACTCTACATAAACAGTATCACCCAGGATTGCTCGCGTTGTATCATCATTCGTAGAATAAATCTCCTTTTCTTCCAATGTCGGCGCATACGTATCAATTTTTAATATTGATGTACTAGTGGTAAGTACTGTCATATTATAAGCTAAATCCCAGATCTTGCTATGAAATTCAACAGAAAAACTTTCTAGATAGTCTTCTGTATTTTCAAATACCGTATCAATAAAGTCAATTGTGAAATCAATTGGCAATTCAAGTTGGGGATCAATTTCGAATGTTGATGGATCCAATGGTGGACTCAGTTGTTGTTCCGGTGCTTCCCAACCCATACCATTATTAAATATAACAAAAGGTTTAGCCAGCCCACCTAAAAGGGTTGGATCATTAGCAATTGGTATGGTAACACTTAAGCCGGTATTAGTGCTGTTCCAAAAGCGATTTGCTACAGTGCCACCCGTAGGAACCACTGCTCCGGTAGTATCTGGGAATGGCGGGGTAATATCGCATTTGACATTTGTGGTACCAGCTTCCGTACCCACATTACCAGCAAAATCCATGAAAGTGAAATCAAAATCGATGGTGGTGCCTACATCACCAAGATTGTGTGCGCAGGGATCATCTGTATATATAACTTTATAGGCTGTATATGTGGAATCATTATTAGAACTGATTAAGGTCGATTCAGTGCCAAAAATATTTGGAGCCCAATTAGCCATTCCGGGTCTGAGTCTTTCACTGGCATCAAGCCGTACATAGACCGTGTCACCAAGTCCAGTTTCCTGATCTATTGTTGCGTAATTGGTATTATAGCTATTACTGGAATAGGTTGTAACCGATGATATGGTTGGTGGCGTAGGATCATAAATCACTCCTGAACCATCAGTAACTGCTGTTACTGTATCAGGATTACCAAATAGATCTTTATAGATTATTTCGAAAGTTACCAAACCAGGATTATAAGAAGTGTCAAATACGGCTGTAGCACTATATACATTGCCAACATTTGTTATATTATCAGCGGTATCGGCCTGAATCGTTACCCTTGGTAACGAACCTATGTCTTCTGGGGTAGTGAATGAAAGTGTAACTGTATCACCAGGTTTAGCATATCCTGTAAATTCGTTATCTGATGTTATGGAAACATCAGTGGCTTGGTCTATGTTCTGTTTTACCAGCAGTGTATCCGTTGACGGCGTTCCAATAGTCTCATTGCCCGCGTTATCAATCACCTTGGTACCTAGATGCAATACTACTCCTTCGGAAAACCCAGGTATATTTTCCAGGTAATCAGCAGAGGTACTAGCAATCATTTCACCAGTAAGGTCATTCTGTGTGATTTGATTATTTATGCCAAAATCCATGTATTCGCCACCATTAATACTGGCCTGCAGTTTGACATTTGCGCCCACCAATGCCTCGGAATCATATACCGGGTTAAGCAGATCTGGATTAATCAATGTTGGCGGCGCATTATTCACCCACCCGCTAGATGGACAGGTACCATTACTATTATCTGTCTCATCTGTGAGTACAATACCAGTTCCTTCTGCCATTTTCCAATAACTTACCAGCCCTTGTTCATCCCCATTTAGAGTCCAGGATCGAAACCCGGCAATTTCTTCCTGGCTGCGGGCATAATTCCAGACTCGCACTTCACTAACATAACCATCGAAATACTCAAAGCCTCCAATGCCAGCATTCATATACTTGAACTTGCCGATAAAAAATTCTGTTAAGGAAACATTATCATAATCAACGTTCCCGGTTTGGTTTAATGAACTTACTAATACACCATCTTTAAATAATTTAATTACTGAGCCATCATACGTACCTGCTAAATGAGTCCAAACCCCATTCTGAATACTTGTAGCCGGGTTCGAAAACCAGTCGTTATAATTAGTATCATCAGGATTTGAAGCATCCATATTATCTGTGATAAGGTAAAACAGCCAAAGACCGTTAAAATATATGAAACCATAGCCTGATTCAAATGCATCAACGTCTTCACCATAAGCTACCATACCATCATAGGTATCTGCAGATAATACCATTGTCCATACCTCTAGGGTTAATGTATTTAGTTGCAGATTATCGGTACCATGGCTGGTGACGTTTCCAGATTGGTCATTATAATACCGGCTCCAGCCATTCAAAACATTAAAATCTGTAATTGCTGTATCAGGCGGTAACGTGAGAGTAACATCTAATGATGTATTGGTACTATTCCAAATCTGGGTAATCTCATTTCCGCCAACAGTAAAAATATCATTCGTATTATAATTAGCTGCGCCAATACGGTCAACAATAACTTTTGAATTATTAGTAGTTTCCAGTACTGTCTGGCCCGGAATGTTATCTGCGCTGGTAAAATCAATAGAAAAGAGTATAGGCCCTTCCGGGTCAGCATCACTGATGATTTTTGTAGCGGTATAATAATCTGTTCCATCAAAAGTAGGGTCATCCACAATTTCACCATTTATGATCACCGTTGGGGCCGCTATCAGATCTGTATTAGGATCCATTGTGATTGTAACTACATCCTCATTAATGGCTCCGTTGGGGTTCTCTGGAGGTCCAGTTATATTCACCGAATTGAGCATTGGCGCACCGTATACTTCTACATTATCAACGTACCAAAAATTAATATTATAGGAAAAAGTACCTGAGGTGCGAAATCGAAGTTGCAACGTATCAATGTCTCCAAGTCCCTGAAGAAAAAAACTATTGTTTCCCCACGGTATATCTACGGCACCCAATTCAGCATCGGCTAGAAAGGTTAGGGCATTTTCCCAGCCAGATCCGGTACAATATTCTATGTAGAGATATTCATTTGTACTTGTCCCAGCCCAAGCATCAAAATGCATATCAAACGAAATCTTTAGATCAGAAAAATCGGAAATGTTTAACAGCGGCGAATACATTGATGTTGAATAGTTTCGCATATAAGAATAAGCGAAATATGCAACTGGGTCATCCGACCAGCTGGGCGCTGAGTTATAGTATTTCCAAACATTTACACTAGTATTATTTGGCGGTTGTAACATAAACGAATCTGGAGGAGTTAAAAATGATACATATTCATCATTACCAGTACAAGGAGAAGCTACACAGTCATAATCATCGGTTGTACTGGTGTAACTATTCCCCCATTGAGCCGATACCCAGCTATTAAATTCCTGGCCAGGTCCATCTTCATTTAAAAATGTTTCTATGAAGGGCAGCGACTCATAAGTAGTTGTACCAGTTACTACTACGAAATCTCCGCCATGGGAATCCGTTACTTGACTTAAAACAAATGAATTAAATGACAGGATAAAAAAGGTAACAGCAATATTTCTTGACGAATTCATTGAATGGTTACCCCAGCGGTTCGGTATCCACGGATAGAAATACTTTCATCCAAAGGTGTGACCAATTCGCACTGTGTACTATCGTATTCCACCGTTGTTTCGCCCGTGTTTGATGCTGTAAAGTAGATCTCAGCAATATGCCCCGTTTCTGTAACATAGGACAAGGCACCTTCCGCACCCAGATACCATACAAAAATGTCAATCTGTCCAAAAACTGCATTATACGTAAATAATGGCGTGTTGACCCCGTCATTTGTGAATAAAACACCCGGTAGAATCGTATCCAGTTGTAATAGTTCTGCATCATAGGTAACATGTGTATGCACCCCAGCAAGAGTCGTATCATGTTCAATGATATAGGATCCTATTATTACAGAATCACCATTTGATACCGTTTGAGTCAGCGGAAACATGATTAATGACGGGGAATAAAACCCAGAATCTGCGTTAGCGATAGCGTCTATCGGATTATCAAGTGTTAATTCATGGGTCTGGCAGGAAAACCAAATCCAGCTCAGGATGACAGTTATTGCTGCCAAGCGATACGCCTTCATCATGTCCTCCTTCCTGTATTTTCTCTTGAAATTTTTCCCAATTTATATCAGAGTTAATTAATAAGAAAAATAGTTACTTTTTCATGTGATATTCCGCACAGATTAATAATTGTAAACGCAGGGTAATAGTAACAAAAAGAGAAGGATAAAATAATTTGTTTTTTTGTATAGTCAGTTTTGGTGCTTTATTTGGGTACTTCAAAGTGCTGATTAAAACAATAACAACGGTTTGAAAGGCACCACAACCACTGGCTAACTACCGGGAATATGGTTCCGGGCCATGAATATATTTTTGCGGTCTGGGACCATCGATATAGGCATGGATGGCATTGATAGCCCACACCGTACCAATCATATAGCCGGTGCTGATTATTGCTTTATTGTAGCTCTTATGTTCATTATAGTAATCAATAGCTTCACTACGCAATATCAGTACTTCATCCCCATCCGTTTCTGCATCATATAGTTTCGCTGTTTTATTCAGGTTACTAACCGCAAGAGCATATTGGGAAAGATGGAACAACAGTAAACCAAAAAGGAGTCCTTCGATAGATGAAAATGCATATCCCATAGATCTCTTGTTTGAATAGAACTGTCCCCATCCAGGTGCAAGTGTTGAACGCCATAGAGCACCAAATGGTGTCTTCTTTTCTTTAATATCAGTGGGATGCTTGGGAAATACATTGCGGCGGCTCTGCATTAACTCAAAGGGTGGATCGGCACCAATTATGGCCCAAGACGCGATATTGGACTCTGCGGCCAATGCATTTAACACATCCAGTATATTTATTTCAATCGTACTGATCGTACCCCCAGACTTTACAGAAAGTATTTTCCCGGCCAGAATAGATCCATATTTACCAACTTTTGTGCCACCATACATCACATAGTCCGCGCCCAGTTCCTGTCCTATGCCAATTATTATATCCCGATCAGGTAGATCTCGTTCAGGATCCTTAAGATCTACGTATTGACTAACTACTTCCAGAACTTCCTGTGGGTCAATAACCCGCATCTGAGCAGTTTCCTGAAGCTGAAAAGACATTGAGGTGAATAATTCACCATATTGCTCAGCTGAGGAGCTATCCATTTTCAGATCTATAAAGGCGATCCTGCCCTTATAATCAGCACTCCAACTTGAGCCTATAAGGCTTAAGAAAAGAATAATGATTTTACATCTGAAAATCAATTTCCATCCGGTTCTGGCTGATATCGCGTATATATAAATTCTGCATTTCGATCAGCAACTACAACCTGGTCATCAAATAATTCATCCAAGTAATACACCCGCAATCGATGGGCCCCAGCTTCCAGGCTCAGTTTGATCTTTTCATCACGCCAGGAATGTTCTCCATTCAATTCAAAAGTAAATCCCTTTTCCTTGGATCGGAATTTTATCGTATACATAGGATTCATTATAAAATCTGCAACGAGTCGCTTAGCATCATGGACTGTTATCTCATGTGTTGCAGGAGCATAGCCATTTCTCTCCAGCCTAATCTCGTGAACCCCTGGCTTCACTGAATACCCCTTAACAGGAGCGGAACCAATTTTCTTGCCATCCAGGATAATCGTAGCGCCCTTGGGCAATACTTTCACATCCAGCATTACCTGTGCCATTACTGAGACAACAAAAAACTGCAAAATTAGGATCTGCTTCATTGTTTGACTAAATCCACATCATCCGTATATCTCACAAAATAATCTTCAGCATAAATTACATCCTGAGCTCGCACCCAACCGGATATCATTTCTGCATTTCCATCTGTATAAAATATTTCTACCAGGCCATATAGTTTATTACCCGCCACCTGTTGGACGGCAAAAATATCATTTTTCGCAAGCAGAAATAGCGTTATAGAACCATTGAAAAAGGTTTCTCTAATAGGCGTGAGATTATTTTTTATAATATATAGATTACCCTTTTCAACAAACTCTTTACTGGGGCCTAATGGAAAATCCAATTCCAGATTTAAATTTCCACCGAATTGCGCATCCTTTGTTACTAATGGAAATAACGATCCAACTCCGGCCGAAACAACAATATCATTCCGATAACCATATTCGTTTGGTAATTCAAACCGATAATCACCATCCATACGAGATTTCGTGTAGAAAGCTTTTCCAGTAGAATCTGTAGCAATCACCTGAATACCGCCCAACATGCGGTCATCGTAGCGACGAAATACTATGCCCTCAATGATAGCTGGCGTCTTGATAATTTGAGTAACGGGCAAGGTAATATCGCCATAGCGAACGCCGGTGAATTTTTTTCGGATCTCTGACATATCTCGACCTTGTGGTGAAATAACGAAAATATTGCCATTTTTATCAGTAGAAAGTGTATTCTGAGGCAAATAAACCTCAAGCTTTTCCTCAGGCATGTACGTAGCAGCAAATAGTGCGTCCACTTCATTATCCCTATCAAAGATGTAAACCTGATATGCTTCCGGCATGGTATTAACTAGTTCAACGGGGGCATAAATGTGTATATCCTGGTATTCATACCTAAGGGATATTAAAGGAGCACGCTGCGTATAAATTGGTTCTGAATACTTTGGCGCGAACATATAACCGCAACCGGATAGGATGAACATCGCCGAAAAAACTAGAAAACTAGTATGTGGAATCCGCATGTTTTTCATACCTGCTCTCACAAATATGTATTGTAATTTATTACATTACGGATATATTATTCAAGGCATAGTATATCATAAGGTGCGGCCGTGGGGACATTTACTATA
>JBJKZU010000018.1:0-11785 GCA_045569095.1 Fidelibacterota bacterium | reverse complement strand
GCCATACCCACTTCATGCATACACATCATCAGAAAATCCGCTGATTTATCACCGGTAAATACGCGGCCGGTTCGATTCCCTCCATGGGCAGCTGGCGCCAGACCAACGATTATTATTTCCGCATTGGGATCGCCGTAACCGGGTACCGGTTTACCCCAATAATCCCAATCCCTAAACTGTTTACGTTTTTCTGTAGCAATGTGGGTTCTGAATTCCACCAGCCTGGGACAGGTTGTGCAATGAATCAAATTATGATTAAATTGCTTCAAATTCGATTTCATACCTTGCCCCATAATTATAAATTTACATTATTAGGTTCAACTAAATTGCCACTGATGTTCATTGCTTCAACAGGCAGGGTTATCTAAATTCGCACCCAATTTTAATAAAACGAATAGAGTATCACAAATGGGATTAATGACCACTATGCGCAACCGGATGCATATTTTTTTATGGGCAATACTCATCCTTTTCCTGTTGAGTATTTCCATTGGTGGCCTTGTTGGTGGCGCCAACATTATTGATCAGCTTTTTGGCCGCGTGGATCCAGCTACCGCCATTGGCGTAATTAATGGACAAAAAATACCACCAGAAGAGTTTTCCCGCGCGGTATCGGCCCGGCTGGAACAAATCCGAGACAGCGGTCGCGATCTGAGCGATAGTGATTTTGAACAGGCACGCAATCAGGTTTGGGATGATTATATTCGCGATATCCTTATTTACCAGTCTATAGATGAATTAGATATTACTGCTAGTGATGCAGAAGTTTTATACCACTTACAAAATATACCACCACCCTTTTTAGTTTCCGATCTTGCATTTCAAACCGATGGACAATTTGATCAGGAAAAATATGACCAGGCCATCAATAATCCTGTTGGTAATGAATGGGTACAGATCGAGCAATTCATGAAAAGCACCTACTTGCCCAATATTAAACTGCAGGAAATGATCAATGCGGACGTGATGATCACAGAAGCTGACCTTTGGTCAAGCTATATCAAACAGTATGTTAATTATACCATTGACGGTATTCATGTTACTACCAATTCCGTACAGGATGACGTATCCGATCCCACGGAAGATGAATTATTTGAGGAATATACCAGGCGTATTGATGATTTTAAACGCGAAGAAACGCGGAATTTAGAAGTCGCTTCCTGGGAAAAGAAACCATCTGTGGATGATACGAACCGTGTCCTTAGCAATTGTTCAGCCATCATGGATCAGTTGAATGCAGGTTCTGATTTTAGTGAATTAGCTAATATCAACACTGAGGATCCTGGGAACCAGGTAACTCCCGACTCTGGTCGGGGAGGCAACTTAGGCTGGTTTAGCAAAGGACAAATGGTAAAACCGTTTGAGGATGCTGCATTTGCAGCTAGCGCTGGAGATATTATCGGTCCTGTCCTATCCCGTTTTGGCTATCACATTATTAAAGTAAATGACCAGCGCACAACTGATGATAAAGAAGAATTAAATGCGTCACATATTTTGTTAAAAATCATTATGGGGCCAAATACTCGTGATGCATTGAAACGCAAATCCACATTGTTCAGTTACGATGCATCCGATCCAACCATTGGATTCGTCGCGGCACTTGATTCACACCAGGTGAATACCAAAATAGCTTCCAACATCACTGTTGGTTCCAGTGCGCTGCCTATTTTTGGACCTTTCCGAAATGCTGTTCGTTTCGCCTATGAAAACCAGTTGGATGACGTTTCAGATCCCTTAGAAAATGATCGTTATTTCATCGTAGCTAAACTAGATAGCATATTGCCTGAGGGAACCCACTCCTTTGAAGAAGTAGAAGGCCAAATTAAGAATTCAATGAATCAGGATCGTCGCTTGGATGCGACCAAAGTACTTGCTGAGAAATTACTGGATCAGTTTGGTCAAGGTGCAACATTTCAAGAAATAAAGGATAATAATGATAATGTTGACCTCGTATCTGGCGACACAAAATTACTTACCCGTAGCTTTAATTCATTCGGCCGCAGCAATTTTCTTGTTGGCGCTCTATTAAAGGCGCGTGCTGGTGATGTCATTGGCCCAATAAACACAACACGCGGACACGGTATAGTAAAAGTGGTTAATATATCAGCCATTGATAGTTCTGATTTTGAAATAAAACGGGATGTTATTTACAAAAATATCCACAGCCAGAGACAAAGCGAAAATTTTCAGAATTGGTATCAGGGCCAACTAGACCAAGCTGTGATAGTTGATAATAGAAAATTCTATTTTTAATAAAACAATAACCATCGCGGTAGTTAAAAGGCACGCTAAAGCGTGTCTTTTTTATTTAAACTATTAGTTTTTAAAGTCACGTAAATTTCAACAATGGCAAAAATTGAATCACGAATAGACCCATCATCTGATAAATACCAATCTAATTTTGATCATCATAAAGGACTTGTCGATAATTTGAATATTGTCCTTGCAGAAATTCGAAAAATGGGTCATCCTAAGGGTATTAAAAAACACAAAGCACGTGGAAAACAAACTGCCCGGGAACGTATTGAAAATCTCAAGGATTCTAATACACAGTTTGTGGAATTTTCCGCTTTGGCTGCCTATCAGGTTTATGAGGATAGGATACCTGCTGCAGGCATTATCACTGGTCTTATTTTAATTCATGGAAGACAGTGTATCGTTGTAGCCAATGATGCTACTGTAAAGGGCGGCACCTACTACCCGCTTACTGTAAAAAAACATCTCCGGGCCCAGGAAATAGCTATGGAGAACCGTTTGCCATGTATTTACTTGGTAGATAGTGGCGGTGCATTTCTGACTAAACAGGATAGCGTATTTCCAGATCGTGATCATTTTGGACGCATATTTTATAATCAGGCACAGATGAGTGCGGCTGGAGTCCCCCAAATTGCCGCTGTAATGGGTAGTTGTACTGCTGGCGGTGCCTATGTTCCTGCCATGAGCGATGAAGCCATTATTGTGGATAAAACGGGTACAATTTTTCTCGGTGGTCCTCCCCTTGTCCAGGCTGCCATTGGAGAAGTTTCAACAGCGGAAGAACTCGGCGGTGCGGCAATGCATACCCGTATCAGCGGAGTCGTTGATCATTTTGCGAAGAATGATGATGAAGCTCTGGATAAAATTCGCGGGATCATTGATCATTTTCCGAAATCAGAAATTATTTGTCCTGATGAAATTAAGGAACCAGCCTATGATCAAAAGGAAATACTGGGCATCCTAACCAAAGATTACAGGACGACATACAAGGTTTTAGAAATTATAGCTCGGATTGCAGATGGGTCCAACTTTGAAGAGTTTAAAGCCGCTTATGGTAAAACCCTGGTCACTGGTTTTTGCAAGATCGGTGGTTACTCAGTAGGTATTGTTGCTAATGATGGTGTGTTGTTTAGCGAAAGTGCGCTGAAAGGAGCCCATTTTATAGAACTATGCTGCCAAAGAAAGATACCGCTTCTCTTTTTACAGAATATTACCGGTTTCATGGTGGGAAAAAAAGCAGAGCAAGGCGGCATTGCCAAAAACGGCGCCAAAATGGTTCAGGCCGTTGCTACAGCTAATGTTCCTAAACTAACGGTAATAATAGGTGGCAGTTTCGGTGCAGGGAATTATGCCATGGCTGGCCGGGCCTATCAGCCGCGATTTTGCTGGATGTGGCCCAATGCCAGAATATCAGTTATGGGTGGCGATCAAGCTGCCGATGTACTAGGCACGATCAAAAAAGAACAACTAAAAAAAGACGGCAAAACAATATCAGCGCAAGAACTGGATAAACTCAAACAGCCCATTATGGCTAAATATGAAAAAGAAGGACATCCCTATTATGCCAGCGCGCGCCTCTGGGATGATGGTGTAATTAATCCAACTGAAACACGGGATATTCTGATAAACGCATTGCAGGCTGTGTATAATAAGCCTAGTTCGGACACGAATTTCCCCGTCTTTCGGATGTGAGAGGCTTTTCCATAGGGATAGCCGACAAAAATATAATCCAACTTTAATTTGAACGATCGCACACCAATCAGCTTATATCTGACACTATTATTATCAATGGCAGTTTGGGGTCTATCATGGACGAACGCAAAGGTCCTGAGTGATTATGGACCATCATCCGTGCTGGCCTTCTGGCGCTTTTTCTTTTCTAGCATTACCATGATTCCTGTGCTGTGGTTAACTGGTAATGATTTCAGGGTGACGCGCCAGGGTATGAAATATATTTTAACAGGTGCTGTGTTTATCTCTCTATATAATATTTTCTTTTTCATGGGCACTGCTAGAGGATCCGCCAGTGTAGGTGGCATTATCGTCCCAACCTTTAATCCGATTATTACATTCATCATTTCTGTATTGCTACTGAAACAAGTGGTCTACCGTAAGGATATCATCGGTTTGATACTAGGTTTTACTGGATGTGTAATAGTATTAAAAGCCTGGACACTTTCTCTGGATCAAATGATCGCTACAGGCAATTTATATTTCATATGCGCTTCCATTTCTTGGGGGATTATGTCAATAATATCGGGTCGGTCTCACGTTCATGTGTCAACACTTTCATTTAGTTTTTGGGTCTACACAATCTCAACCATGATCTATCTTGGCGCGACCTGGAATAAAGATATTTTACTAATATTTACCTATGACTGGATCTTTTGGGTGAATATGTTCTTCCTATCTATTGGCGCTATGGTATTTGGAACTACATTTTATTTTCTTGGAACTACGAGGCTAGGGCCTGAAAAAGCCAGCGCTTTTATATTTACGGTACCGGTCACAGCTCTGCTTTTCAGTGTGCTGTTAATTGGAGAACGCTTGGAAGTAACCACCATGATAGGTGGAATAATGACTATTACGGCTCTTTACCTAATTAACAAAAGTCATGCACGACAAGAACCAATAGATTAAGTCACATCAAAAGTTTTGCTTTAGTGTATCCAATAATTGCTTTGGGGGTTTTACGGCTTTGCCCGATTTATCCGTAAAAGCATGCATCGTATATCCGTTCACTAGCAATTCATCCGAATGGTCCCGGTAAACCTCATAATCAATTCGCAATCGCGGCTTTGGTAGTTCTTTAATAATAGTATTTACTACCAAAGTATTCTCGAATTTGGCACCAATTTTATACTCACAGTGACTGGTTATTACCGGTAGTAGATAACCATCATCCTCAATTGCCGTTACATGGATACCCAGAGATTTCAATAATTCCGTCCGGGCAGCTTCAAAATATTCATAATAACGAGCATAATAAACGATCCCCATCTGATCAACATCTTTATAATAAACTTTTGTACGAAACTCAAATTGTATCATTCTTTTTCCTGATAGACACCCATCTTTTCATAGCGCTGTATTCTGTATTCAAGAAAACTACCATTCTGATTATCTTTTTCGATCAATTCAAGTTCTTCCAGAATAACACTTTTTAAGATAGTGCTCATTGTATCTGGCTCTCGGTGTGCACCGCCAGTAGGTTCATCCACAATACGATCGCAGATCCCCATTTCTTTAAGATCGGCAGGTGTCACTTTCATGGCATCAGCTGCATCAGGAGCTTTTGTGGCATCATGCCATAGAATTGACGCACAGCCTTCCGGACTGATCACTGAGTACCAGGTATTCTCAAGCATGACCAGGCGGTCACAGATAGCAATACCCAAGGCACCGCCACTGGCACCTTCCCCAATAACAATGGCCAGGATCGGCACATTCAGTTTGGCCATTTCCATTAAATTTCTGGCAATCGCCTCTCCCTGACCCCGTTCTTCAGCACCAATACCAGGATATGCTCCCGGTGTATCTACTAGTACGACGATTGGTAGTTTGAATTTTTCCCCTAATTTCATTAACCGCAATGCTTTCCGGTACCCTTCCGGACGCATCATAGCAAAATTACGGTATAGGTTTTCCTTTGTATTGCGACCTTTCTGCTGGCCAATTAAAATAACGGAACGATTATTAATTTTTCCAATTCCACCAACCAATGCTTTGTCATCTGCAAAACGGCGATCCCCGTGTAATTCAACAAACTCTGTCGAGATCGCCTCAATATAGTCCATACTAAAGGGACGTTCAGGATGACGAGCCAACAGTACCCGCTGCCAACGACTCAAATTACCATATATCTCCCGTAATTTATTATCCCGACGTTCTAACAAATCGGCAAGCTCTGTAGAATGGTCTTGAGTATCTTCGACAGATTGTACTTTTAAGATATGTTCTTCTAATTCTTTGATGGGGTTTTCGAAATCTAGATAGTATGGCGCCATATCAGGTATTAAATACAGTTTTCATGATTATTTCAAGATCCATGGTAAAACTTTGATTTTGTACGTAATAATGGTCCAAGATTTGCCTGTCCTCAGGTTTAAATTTAACGGATCGGATCCTTTCTAGCCCAGTCAATCCTGGTTGGCAAATCAGATGGGGATCAGGATCACTGGTTTGCACCATACTGGAACCAACCAAACTTAAATTACCAAACAGAACGCCTATAAACAGTGGCAGTTCCTTCAAGAATCTTCCTTCCACATCGAATATTGTTGCCTCGAAAATGGTTCCTTCCGCACCCCAGAATTGTTTTTTTCGGCCCTTCCCAAACCCAAATAGGATCACCAGAAAAGGGCTAAAAAGCATAACCATCATTCCGGATATCACCATATCGAATGCGCGCTTGGTGATCCGGTGTAAACGATAGAAGAGAGTATATTCAATATTCACAAATGAAAAATCACCAATATCTTCAATGGATGCTTTCCCCAATAGTATTTCTTGCTGGCGCGGCACCATCCTGTATGTAAGCCGTAGATCTTTCGTCTCATCCATGATTAATAGTATCTCTTTATTAGTAAACGCCGTTGTAGAAAAAATCAGTTCGCAGATGCGGTAGGTCATTACAATGTCCCGCAGGTCAGCAAGTCGGCCCATAAATCCTACCGGAAGATCATCCTCATCATTAGGTAATTGATGATCAATGAAACCTACTACATCCAGGCCAGTATCAAATCGCTTCAATATATTTTCGACAATATGGATACCTTCCTCATCAGCACCGATGATCAGCGTTTTCCTAGTAAAAAGAATGGGGTGCTTTTCTTTCACTGGGCGTAGGTATCCTCGAGACATCAGAAAATGCACAAATAATCGCCAACCTGGGATAAGTACTGTAATTATCGCCGTGGCGGTTATAATTACCAACCGTGAAAATGCATACTGCTTGAAAAAGTAAGTGAATGCAACCGCTAGAAAGAATCCAGTTATAGATGCAATGATCGCTCGAGAATAGGATAATATATATCGTGAATAAAGCTGGAATAAGGAGCCGACGCCAATCCAGAAAAAAATGTAGATTGTAGGCACCAGGCCTTTACTCATCGTGATTGGTTCAAAATGGGAAAACCGTAATGGTATAGCCACCATAAAAGCCAGAAACACCACCAGACCATCCAAAGTAACCGATAGGATCTGTGAACGTTTTTCGCCAATCATCGATAATAGCTTGCGCACATAGATACCACAGCGAATAGCCAGTTTCATCAACCATCCTGAACCGAAGGAAAAATGTTTATCAGCAAACAGGATCATCGCATTGTAAAAAGCGTTAATACTATCAAAGGGAGCTGATTTTACTGACTCACCCTGGTAGTGTACGATCTGTGTTTGTGGTACATAATGAATCTCATAATTATTTTTCCATACCCGGGTGCACAGGTCTAGGTCTTCCCCAAACATGAAAAATCTTTCATCAAAACCCTCCAAATCGTGAAATAACGCACTTCTGATAAACATACAGGATCCGCTGATGGCATCCACTGCATGTATTGCATCCGGATCAAGATAGGTCAGGTTATATTTCCCAGCCCAGCGTGAATTAGGGAACAGGCGGCTTAGCCCCAGTAATTTTGGTAATGCAACACTAGCCGTTGGGAGTGACCGCTTGCAAGCCAGCTGCAATGAGCCATCCGCATTAATAATTTTTGGACCGGTCATACCAACGTCTGGATGATCATCAAGATATTCTTGTAATATGGATATGGTCTCTTCTTGAATAATCGTATCAGGGTTCAGAATAAAGTAATAGTCTCCTTTTGCAATGACAGCAGCCTGGTTTATAGCCTTGCCAAAACCAACATTATCAGAATTTTTAATAATCTTGATCTGGTGTAAATGGTTATATCTATCCTGTAGGTATGCAACTGTATTATCATAGGAATTATTATCTACAACAATAATTTCCATTTCTTCTACATCAGATTTAAGAATCGCATCAATAGTGTGAGCTACATATTGACGTACGTTATAACTGATAATTAAAATGGAAACGGAAGTCATGATTTATTCTTATTTATGCCAGCCAAATATTTTCCAGATGCGCATGCGCCAGATAACGATCATTGCCTCAAACATAATTCCTCGCGACATTTTTGATTCACCAATAGTTCTATCAGTAAAAATGATCGGGTGTTCGTGTAATGAAAAGCCCTTTTGCCAGGCCCGCCAATTCATTTCAATTTGGAAAGAATAGCCCTGTGATTTGACTGCATTGAAATCGATTGTCTTCAGCACTTTTCTTTGCCAAGCCTTGAAACCTCCCGTAGAATCTTTTACTGGTAAACCAGTAACAATCCGTGAATACACATTGGCACCATAACTCAATAATAGTCTCCGGATCGGCCAGTGAATGACGCTAACGCCATCAATGTACCGACTGCCAATGACTACGTCATAATCACCAAGTAAATTCACCATAACCTTGATCTCGTTTGGATCATGAGACATATCAGCATCCATCTGTACAATTACGTCATAATTCCTTTCCAAAGCCCATTTAAACCCGAATATATAGGCCGTACCTAAACCTGCTTTACCCGGACGTTCCTCCAGAAAAAGGTTATTATAACGTAACTGTAATTCCGTGACTAGCTCAGCAGTACCATCTGGAGAATTATCATCAATGATCAGTAAATGATAATCAGGATTGACTTTGAATACAGCATCAACAAGACTAGTTACATTTTTCCGTTCATTATATGTTGGAGATATGACTAATGTTTTCATGATAAAGAATATATTTCGTCCAGTGCTTTTCGTAGCGGCAATGCTTCCACACTCAGATCTATTTCAATCTTTTCGGGACACAAACCACTTCTTAGTGGTCGTTTCGCCAGTTGGTTAAGTGAGGCTGTATCTATTGGTTCTATCAACGTCCGATCAAGTTTGAATGTTTCAGCAATCATCTCCGCGAATGCAAAACGACTTAATAAGTCACGACCACCGTAATGATAAAGTCCTTGAATCTCATGATCTATGATCCGCGATATTATGCTAGCTAGATCTACGGTCCAGGTCGGATTATTCCATTGGTCATCCACAACAGTAATCAATTGCCTATTTTCGAGAGAATCTACTACCCAATCCATAAAACTTGCTTTAGTTCTTTCCTGAAAACTGAAAACGACATTGGAGCGTAAAATGACCCAGTTCGCATCCGATTGTTGTACTAAATCTTCACCATACAATTTTGTTCGACCATATACGCTTATGGGGTTTACCTCATCCTTTTCTGTGTAGGGACCATTCCTGCCATCGAATACATAATCGGTAGAAATATAGATGAATCTACCGCTAAAATTATCGAGTAGATTTTCAGTTCCAAGAACATTTACATCAAAAGCCAGTTCAGGATCCTGTTCGCAGCCATCCACATTAGTCATGGCGGCAAGGTGCACAATCACATCAGGCTGGAATAAGGCAATAGTCTCACGTACTTGGTTTAGTTCAGTAATATCCAGTGTAGTACAGCCATCTTTTTCTTCCACTGGAATCATTCTCCCTGCGGCTAAAATTGATTGATCGGAAAGAATATTCCGCAAAGATGTACCCAGTTGTCCAAAAGCGCCAGTTATCAATATACGACTCATTTATGTATTACAATTTTTCAACAAAAAATGACTTGGCAATAATTTCCAGTTGGCGCAGTAGGATCAATTTGTTATTGCCAGGATGGAATATCATTGTGTGGATGTAATACGTTTTATCAGTTAAGCCGTCATAAAATAAATACCCTATGAATGGCCCCCCCTGAGTATCTTCAATTGCTTCCCAGGTACCCGTAACTCGCCATGCAAGCCAGTTATTGAATTGGGTGGTATTCAAATTAAATTTGTATTCACTATAGCGTATACTTCCAAAATACTCTTCAGGGAAATTCATTATATATTGTTTCGCCTTTTGGTCATCATTAATGATTGCACCGTTTTCCCAATGTACGGCCAACCAGCGGAAGGGCATTTCTCGACCAATCCAGAATAATCGCTGTTCTGAACTGTCAACGAGCACCTCGTAACCCCACGGAATTTTTATACCCCAGCCGTAGGTCTCATGCAAATGTGTCTCCAACTCTTTCTGACGCGTATTATTAAACATGAAACGCGCTTGCCGATATTCAAATAAATCAGAAAATTGTTGTTTTATCCATTTATTTTGTTCTTTTGCTATTTCTTTGGCCCGCACAACAGTTGGAGTGTTTATGACCATGAATATCTGATTACGGGCAAATGGATCCTTCGTAAAAATGAACGGCTTTTCTCCGGAAATTGATTGTTGGTACTGTTTATCCGATAAAATACGCTTAGCCAGCGCTACTCCCGGACTGGATAGATCACTTCCAATTGCACCAACGACAACCAGTGCACTATTTTTAATTCTATCGAATTCACGTGGATGAACAAAAGTCAGTTTGTAATATGGTTCAGGCTTAGGCGTGAATAATGTATCGTTGAGAACAGTGCTAAGAATTTCCTTAATATTGCCTTCATCTTCCATGGCAGCGATCACAAAGATCTCATCATCTGAACCAAGTGCTTCCCGTTTTATCTCGCAACCACATGACAACAGAACAATCAGTCCCATTATAATATTTATTATTTTACTAGTTCTTTTATTTGCCATCTAGATACAAAATTAGCGCTTTCCAGGCCAAAAACCACTTAATTGCTATAGTCGGCTGGAAAATTTGATATGCAACTTAGCTGCCGATAGCGAATCGCCGCGTCCAAAACCAATGGTTAAGCTAAAGATGGAACTAGGCGATACCTGTGTCAAACCAAACCCAAAACCAATTGGATAAGGTTGATATTCATCCTGTATAGCACCTTCGATAAACCCAAATAATTGCAGGTTATACCCCGCTGTTGCTAATAATTCAAATGTAGGAATTAGGATACTATTGCTGATAAACTGGTCATCTCTATACCCGCGCAAACCGTTGACGCCCCCATAACGAATTTTCTGCCCCTTATGGATAACACCATCCTGCACCCAGCGGCCAGTGGTTAACAGTCTGGTATGTGCTGAAAATCGAGAAGATATAGGCCAGTATGAACCCGTAGATATCAGCCAGTATCCTTGAAGATCCTTTTTATTATCTTCGGTCTGATTGCCCAATGTGGCAGTTACATCCCAATAATTGCCGTCAAATGGGGTCCAACGGTTATTTCTACTATCCTTCTCTAGGCCAACAGATATTGCAGATGATTTATGCTTAGACAAACCAATTAAGAAACCTGTTTCTGTAGGATTAATTTTGGTGCTACTACCACCAAAACGCCATTTTCCATAACGGGTACCGCCCGTAAAAATGGCGCCTTCCTGTGTGTCATATACATATTCCCCATCTCTTAGTTCTTGATCAAATTTAATTCGTAATCCAACTGGTATACCCAATGGTGCCGGTTCTTCGTGATAAAATGACAACACTTGAGACTTTCCGTTTTGGCGTTGCCAATGCAAT
>JBJKZU010000017.1:0-12109 GCA_045569095.1 Fidelibacterota bacterium | reverse complement strand
TTAAAGCCAAAATAATTGTTGAAGTTCTTCTTAAGCGATAATTCAAATCCCTGGATATCCTCATGAATACCATTGCCAGCCATGTGGGTGAACTGGAAATCAAACATTTGTTTAGCGGGGTCCCACCAATTTAATTGCACTGTTCCCGGACTGGATACCTGGTTACTTGAACTCTTGTAAAACGTGGACAAGGCTAATATATAATCAGAATAAATATTCCAATCAAAACCAAGCTCAAAACTGATGGTCTTTTCATAGTCTAGGCGTGGATTGCCAAAAAAGCTTTCTTCAAGAGTATTATACAATTCTGTATCATCATTTAGGTTATTACTGTTTATGTCTGTATCACGAGTTCCATCATTGACCCAGCGTTCGCCATACATGGTATAAAAACTGGCTAATTGGTAAATATGTCCATAGAAAAAATGGATCATGGAACGATCTGTGATTGGATGTGCTACACCAATTCGGGGACTCCAGACCGTAATTGGTTTGGTTTTTTCAAGCAGGCCAAATGATTCTAATGAATCGTAGTTAAAGCGGGTAAAAGTATCAAAAAAATAGTCTGAGGCAGCTATAGCCGTTGTTAATGGGTGCTTAACGGAAGGATCAAAATGATCCATGCGAATACCAGCATTGAGTACCAATCCCTTATATTCCATTTTATCTTGAATGTACCATGCGAATTGTTTTGGTTGTACAGGGTTTCCTGTGCGGTGGTGATACCCAATGTAATGTAGTTGTCGGCTGTTTAGCACATCAGAATAATTTCGAGCCCAAACACTATAATCTGTATAATCAATACCAGTTTTTACGAGATTATTTTTATTGAATTGACTGGTAAAATCAAACTTTACCTGGAAACGTGTTCGCTCACCTTCGTTGAAGGCATGGACATCTCTAGATAGGTTGAACCAGCCATCAGCGTCCTTTCTGATATCCATTGTTGAATCAGGAAAATCTTCAGGTGTCTGCGCATTGACACTATTTGAAACCCGTAATTCGTAATAAGTTTTTTCAGAAAGCATATGGCTAATGGCCATATAACTCATTTGATTAGTATTAATGATCTTTCCGGAAGAGGCGTTGTCCATTGGTAAGAAGATGTTCTTTCCATCATCTTCCATTCCTTTAATCCCACCAACTCCAGCCACAGAGTGGTAATTCCAGTTTTGTGAATATACGCCACCGAACTTCAAAGATATTTTGGGATGAAGGTTAAAAGATAATTTCCAGGTACCTTCGAAATTATCCGCAGAGTGGGTCAATGGACTGATGTTATTTACAGCATTATTGTTGGTTCGTCCGCCCAGGAAAAATGATATACCTTTCATCAAAGGGCCGGTTATATTTGCTTGAAGAGCGTAACCAGCATATTTTGTATAATCAATTTTTTGGTGTACCAATTTACCCGTTGTGCTATCAATTTCATTTACCCATTCCGGATTATCCCATTCCATATGCCCCTTATGAATAGCCGCATCATAATAATTGGGGCCCCAATGGTTGGCTCCACCAAATTCGTTTGTGTATTCAAAATTACCATGAAAGGAATCTGTGCCTTCTTTTGTAACGATATTAATAACACCAGCTTGAGCATTACCATATTCTGCGCTGAGGCCACCAGTAATGATTGAGATGGATTCAATATCGTATTTACCTACGCCAGTGAAATTGTTTAACGTAAGCCCATCGTTGCTGGTCATTTTCACACCATCCACATAGTACACGACATCGGCAGCAATTGAATTCATATCACCGCCGCGGATCATGCCTTGACCATTCACATCCATTCCCGGTTCTAGAGATATAAGGTCGGCCACTGATTTTACCATTACCGAACGTTCAATATCATCCGATGTAACAATATATTCACTGTAGGTGCGATCTACCTCGACCTTGGGTTTTTCAGCTGTTACCCTAACCTCTTCCATACCGATAGCTTCTTCATACAAAGCGAAGTTTACTTTCGTGGTCCGGTCAGAATTCACAGTAACATCTGTTTTGGTAATGCTTTTAAAGCCAATCATTTGAGCAGTGAGACTATATTTTCCAGGGGGAATATTCAAAATTATATAAAATCCATTTACATCTGCTGCCGCACCTCGATTAGTGCCAGCCAGCATGATATTTGCACCCGGTAGAGGCAGACCATTCTGGTCACTTATGCTACCTTGGATCTTACCAGTCACCCCAGCATAGATCAGGGTTGATCCAGTAAGCAGAAGGGATGCTAGGGTTTTTTTAGATATTTCGGTCTATCCTTTTCACGCTACTACAATTAATGAGCGTAAAAAAAGAGACCGCCGGATGTCCGACGGTCTCTTTAGAAGATCTATTTAACGAGTAATAATTTCCTGGTCTGGGAAAAGTTTCCAGATTCCATACGATAGAAATACACACCCGTTGGCATGTTTGCCGCATTCCAGCTCACGGTATGACCACCAGCTGAAACAACACCGTCAACCAGATTAGCTACTGCTTCACCCATAATGTTGAAAACAGTTAATTTTGTATTGCCTGTTTCCGGAATATTGAAACGAATATGGGTTATGGGATTGAAGGGGTTCGGATAATTCTGACCCAGTTCATAACTGGATGCAATAGGAGTATCATCGGAAATACTCATTCCTGTGGGTGTTTCATTATACCAGATTTCACCAATATGAACGGATGATGAATCATCATCTGTTACTGCAGCAATGATAAGAGTAGGTGCACCGGCACCTATGGCAACATTGTCTGTTGTAAAAATATATCCTGCTGTATCTGCTGGTGCTGCACCATCAGGAAAAGCCCATATTGACACAGTATCACTATTTACAACAATTTTTTTCCAAAACCATGAATCGTAAGCAATGGCAGTATCAAGGACTCCTATAGTTGATAAGTCTTCAGCAAAATAATAACTGCCTAATGCATTAGCCGCTGGTACGGAAGCAACTGTATATACATTCAGGTTGGTTAAGAAATTAGGATCTGTAGCTACACAAATATGTAATTGATCTCCTTGTGTAGGGGTGCCAGCTGTTGTAAACCGAACTTTCAAATACATGGTTACTGATTCGGGTGTTATTTCTGCATTGACGTCAACTGATTGGTCAGTTTGAATCCAGCTGGATGTATTGCCAAAAGGGTCAGGTGCACCAACTAATGTTAAATATCCATCAGATCCAACTTCACATGAACCCCAACCCCACCAGTTCCAAGTGATGTCGCTTGTAAAAGCCAACGCTGCGCTCGGCGTCGCTGGTGTGTCAAAAGTCTCGTGCCAGCCAGCATTTACACTGCTAATGCTTAAGGCCAGGACCAAACTAGCGATTATCGTTTTATTCATCTTTTTGTTCTCCTTTGGTTTATGTTCTACTAGTAATTATAATTAAATCCGATTCCAATTGTCAGAAATTGCAGTGGCATAACTTCTTTTAAGCCCCAATCTTCGAATGAACGTAGGTAGCCAATGGCAGCATTGTAAGTCAAGTCTAGAGCCAGATTTACATTTTGTCCTAGAGGTGAATCAAAGCCAATCCCGATGTTGCCACCCCAGGCAAAACGGCGGTCTGTTATAGGATCAAGTAGATATTCAGTATCTAGTGGTTTTTTTGATTGCCCGGGGTAGATCAGTCCGCTTACCTGGTGCGTATAATTATACAATCCCAGTCCGTATGATGCAAATGGTTGTAACATTTTTCCGGCAAAAGAACGAGCATTGTTTGGAAAATATTTTCGTGTTTTTACGATAAAGTCATTCCAATTCATATTAGCATCTGCTGCAGGACTTTTATAATTATTATAATCAACAATCCATCTAAAATCTCTGTCTGCTATAGATCCACCGCTGTAATTCTGATAATGAAATTCAATGATAATTTTGGTGATCTCATCAGTATTAATAACATATTGTAATCCAATAACTGGCGCAGCACCATACCAATCGTTAAGTCCGGAAACAGGTAAGCCGGTTCCGGTTAGAATAGCGATACTTTTTTGGGCGGAAAGTGGGTGCGTTAATGAAAAAATAATTACAACAAGAATAAATAATTGAAAGGATTTATTTCTTTTAGTGTGCTTTGATATGGATCCCAACCTATTCCACCTTATGTTAGCTACGGTTTAATGTAAGGTGATAATTTCTAAGAATCAAGGCTGGCTGATTTAAATGGAAACTTCTTTACTTTTGCTTATTTCAACAGGATCATTTTTTGAGTTAAAACCGTTTTAGCTGCTTCAAGTTTGATGAAATATATGCCTGAAGCAGCTTGCCTACCAGACCATTTCATATCGTAAAATCCAGGTTGGTGAAATTGGGATGTTAGTCTTTCCACAAGTCGACCACTGATATCAAAGATTTCCAATAGGATATCTGTTTCCTCTGGAACTGCATAACGGATGGTAGTCGTATTATTAAATGGATTAGGATAGTTCTGCATTAACCGGAATTCATTAGGAATCACCAAGGCGATCTTTTGTGTTCCTGCGGCGATAAGGGAGTGATCTTTGGCGAAGAACTTATATGTTACCGTTGCGTCTGCTGGTTCATCAATTTTTGATTTTATTGATATTATTTTGGTGTCATCATTTGGCTCTACTAGTCCGAATTCAAGAAGTGTCTCACCATTTTCAATTAGTTCCTTTTTCAAAGTAAAATTATTTTTTCCAAAGGCGGTGTGTTGCAGGTCAACCAACCCTTGGTTGGGGTTTATACCGTAAATAAACCTGGCCTGCAATAGCTTCCCTAGGTATTTCAACCATCAGTTTATCCCAATTAATGGGAGTGCCAATATTTTGAGAAACAACTGGTTCTAATCCGAATCTATCCAATGACCAGGACCACATCCGGATAAAGGTCATACCGTCATCCAAGTTGTATTCTTCATCCAATATTGGCACCAAATGGGGAAAAGTTCCACTTGTTGGGCCCAAACCTAAGATCGCTGGTTGTGAATCAGCCATCCAGAACGAGACAAACTGTGTCAAATCCTCGACATTGACTGTGTCATTCATATCATAATCACCCAGTGGTGGTGTATAGAAATTAAAACTGCGAGGAACTGCTGTCAGACCTACACTATCTGTAAGGTTAAAAATAGATAAGGTAATTGTGTCCAAACTTGCTAGTGGAGGTTGCAAGGTCAACTTAAAGCCGGTTGCTGTGGTTGTATCGACTATATAGCTCAAATAATTATAGTGCCTTGCTGACAAAGAATAGCCAAATGATTGAACCGGCTCTGAAAAAGTAATATTTATTGGTGATGCAATACTTGAGCTTATGGTTGAATCATGAACTATAGATATAGAGTCAACTCTAGGAACCAATTGATCGAATAATTGCAATGTATCGGTAGGATAACTGATTTGCAAGCCATTACCAGCAATATCAAATACAGAATTATCGTTTGCAGCTCTTATATACAATTTTTCATGTCCGCTAGGCGTGCCCTGGATTGCTAGATAACAACGTAGTGTTTCTTCACCCCCAACTAGAGGCAATTGCATCGAGTTTGTAATATAATCAACTGTTGCCGTATCAGCATTGCCGCCGTTCTGGATAAACTCAACGGTAAAGTCATCTGGTTCCACTGGAGCAGTTATTTCACTAACGCCATATATGCCTTCAGTAAGTGTAAAAATAACATAGGCATTATCATTGGATAGTGAAGCGCTTGCAGCAATTATTTCGGGCGGTAATCTATCCGGGAGCGTCAATCGAGCACTGATCATAGTTTGCGGCATCGGATTCCCGGCAGGATCATAGATGGCGTTATTAGATGCCGGTCGTAATTCTATTTCTTCACTTCCGCTAGGTAATAAATCTGTGACAAAACCAATTAGTACTGTGGTGTCGCCTCCAGTTAGAGCACCCTGGTCGGTGTTTGACAAATTGACTATCTGAGCACTAGATGCATTACCGTTATTAGAATAGAGCGCTAGATTAAAATCAGCGATATCAACTGCCCCCGTACCAAAGGCATTATTGAACATCCCTTCACTGGCACTGAAAGAAACAATTGTGTCAGCGACCAAATCCACTTCTGTAATGGTAGGATGCAGGAGATCATTCAACGTCAGGTTAACCGTACAATCTGATATGGATAATCTGTTGCCAAGAGAATTGCAGATAGCATAAGCATGGACTGGTATTATCTGAATTGTTTCCACTCCACTAGCCGGTGGATTATTATATGAAATTCCAACTCGGATCGTTGTTTCTCCGCCCAACAGAGGATCACCATTTGTTTTACTCATTGTAACTATAGATGCACCAATAGTATTACCATTATTTTGAGTGAAGTTTAGGCTAAGGTCAGATACATCAATTGGACTGGTAGAATCACTGGTGCTGAACACCCCTTCACTAAAAGTCAAATCGATGTAACTGTTATCATCAGCCAGCGAAGTGTCCTGTAACCATGGGTATGGATTCAAAGTCATTGTATTACTAATATTATTTGGTGAGGATAAAGCAATGCCTGCACTATCATATATTGCTTCGTTGCCATTTGACTCAATGACAATTGTTTCAATGCCGCTTGGGGCCCCAGTAATATTTAGATACACCCAAATGCTGTCTTCTCCGCCTGATAGCGGACCAGACGGACCAGGTTGTTGCAGGTCGGATATTATCGCTGCCGTTGCATTGCCACCATTATCATCAAATTCCAGATTAAAATCGGAGATATCTAAGGCACCGGTGCCGTTATCATTTGTAAACACTCCTTCAGAAAATGGTAATTTTATAAAGGCATTACTCGTAATAAGTGAAGTGCTTGCAGCAATTATCTCGGGCGGTAATCTATCCGGGAGCGTCAATCGAGCACTGATCATAGTTTGCGGCATCGGATTCCCGGCAGGATCATAGATGGCGTTATTAGATGCCGGTCGTAATTCTATTTCTTCACTTCCGCTAGGTAATAAATCTGTGACAAAACCAATTAGTACTGTGGTGTCGCCTCCAGTTAGAGCACCCTGGTCGGTGTTTGACAAATTGACTATCTGAGCACTAGATGCATTACCGTTATTAGAATAGAGCGCTAGATTAAAATCAGCGATATCAACTGCCCCCGTACCAAAGGCATTATTGAACATCCCTTCACTGGCACTGAAAGAAACAATTGTGTCAGCGACCAAATCCACTTCTGTAATGGTAGGATGCAGGAGATCATTCAACGTCAGGTTAACCGTACAATCTGATATGGATAATCTGTTGCCAAGAGAATTGCAGATAGCATAAGCATGGACTGGTATTATCTGAATTGTTTCCACTCCACTAGCCGGTGGATTATTATATGAAATTCCAACTCGGATCGTTGTTTCTCCGCCCAACAGAGGATCACCATTTGTTTTACTCATTGTAACTATAGATGCACCAATAGTATTACCATTATTTTGAGTGAAGTTTAGGCTAAGGTCAGATACATCAATTGGACTGGTAGAATCACTGGTGCTGAACACCCCTTCACTAAAAGTCAAATCGATGTAACTGTTATCATCAGCCAGCGAAGTGTCCTGTAACCATGGGTATGGATTCAAAGTCATTGTATTACTAATATTATTTGGTGAGGATAAAGCAATGCCTGCACTATCATATATTGCTTCGTTGCCATTTGACTCAATGACAATTGTTTCAATGCCGCTTGGGGCCCCAGTAATATTTAGATACACCCAAATGCTGTCTTCTCCGCCTGATAGCGGACCAGACGGACCAGGTTGTTGCAGGTCGGATATTATCGCTGCCGTTGCATTGCCACCATTATCATCAAATTCCAGATTAAAATCGGAGATATCTAAGGCACCGGTGCCGTTATCATTTGTAAACACTCCTTCAGAAAATGGTAATTTTATAAAGGCATTACTCGTAATAAGTGAACACAATTCGGCATTTATTATTGGTGGTGTAATATCCTGAACAGTAAAATCTGCTGTAAATATATCTATTTGGTTATCTGCAAAATCCTCCAGGCTATCTAGAATGCTGACTCGCACTTGACGAGACTCATCTAAGTCATATGACGGCCCCAAAGGATCTGGATCTACGGTGATGAAATAATTCAAAATAGTTGCACCAAAAGGAATACTTTCTGCACTGCCATCGGTGTAGGCAACAGTAATCTGATCAGCTATGTTTGCATTCGTAACATCTTCATCATTTAATAAACGTACATTTTCAGAAAGTGTCAACGTGAATATAGTATTTGGATTAATAATATTCCCCGAAACAGGGTCAATTGTTACATAAGGTGCAAATACATCGTTGAGTTCGAATGTTCTGGCATTGGCGCCTACATCTATTTGGTTGCCAAAATCATCAAATACTTCACCTACATTTGGTCTAATTGTTATCGACTCGGACCCATCAGGATCATTAAGGTACTCCAAGGTGATTCGTATTTCAGTCTCACCACCACTAAGGATAGTGCCAACCCATGAGTGAATATTTTGTATACTTGGGTTGGTGGCATTTCCTGGTACGAAATTACTTATTTCAAAATCAGAGACATTTAATCCTCCGGATCCATTTGCATTTGTATATACACCTTCATCAAAACTTAAAAATACATATTGGTTAGTTTCTCCCAATGAATCGCTTATTATGATTGCAGGTGTAACATCTCTGACAATAAAACTAGCACTATTTGCAGGAATAGCATTATTACCCAAATCTTCAAAAATATTATCAGCAAAGGATACTGTTATTGTTCTTGCTTCTTCTAGATTATTATCAGGGTTTAAGGTAAATAAGGTATCTAGATTATCAACTGAGGCATTGAAAGGAATTTGATTTGTGCCTGTATCAGCATATGACAAGGTAAACAAAGCATCGATATTTTCATTAGTAGGATCTGTATTACCATCTACTAACCGAATTTGTTGATCGAATTGTAACAAGATATTTTCAGCTACCCCAATTGTATCATTTGCTGGAATAATGTTAATACTTGGTGGAAAGTAGTCATTTAGGTTTGCGGTTACTGATGAACTGCGGGAAAGCCCGATACCAAAATCATTGAAAATAGAATATCTATTTACTGGTCTGATTGTTACGGTCTCTACACCGCTTGACAATCCCGTAACTACTATATTGACTCTAATGGTATCTTCGCCACCAACTAAGCCTCCTCCTACATTATTTGTTAATGTAGATATGGCTACATCAGTTGCATTTCCCCCATTTTGTGCAAAATCTATTTCAAGGTCACTTAATTGAACTCCACCAGTGCCATTTGAGTTTGTATAAATAGGATCTGTAAAAACAACCTCTATATAGCTATCATCACTTGCAATGTATGAAGTATCAATTTCAGGAAGCGCACCTATTGCAATGCCATAATTTCCACTATCCCCGCCATAACCATCTACAATTAAATAATAGGTTCCTGCCTCTAATGGTAAACTATCTATTAGGCTCGCATAGTGAGAAGGAGAGATATTTGATGCTCCAGGCGGGCAAAATGCAACGGTAGCATCATCTGTCTCAAGAATTGAGCTAGCAGTTCCACAGGCATTTTTTACTGCTAAAATAGTATCAAAATCCGAGTCAGGATCACATGTATCAACATAAATTGTTCTAGGAGATGTGAGTACAAGCTTATAACCAACATCATTACCATCCGTATAATTATTAAATGACCAATCATTACCTTCGCCTGTAGTATAATAAGAATGTGTATATGGCAAACTTTCAATAATATAATCTTCGCATTGACCTTTTAAAATATCAGATGATAAAATCCCCATAATAAAATACAGAATTGTTTTACTATGCACTGATAATTGCCTCATCCTGATGAAATTCTAGTCAACTTTGATCGATGCTTTTCCATAAGATTTAATTATAATCGGTTGATTGTCAGGTGTAACCATTCTTGTTTGAGGTCGCAAGTATATGAGATCAGATTCACCGGAATCTCTGGCCCTGAAATGCGCCGTCGCAATCGATGCGGTACCCGATGAGTAAGTGTATTCGCTGGCTAGGTAAAATGAATAGACATCTAAATAAGCAGCTTCAGTAGAATCCCAGAAAAATAGAGTATCATAAGCGTCAATAAATAATTCGCCTAATTCCATGTCCAAAAATTGCAGATCCTCACGGGCATATTGCACACGGAGATGTGCTCCCGCTACATTGTCCACTTGCAAAACATAAAGATTAACGGCAAAAGTATCACCCACACTAACGTTGATCTCATGGGGGTTAAAAAATACTGCCGGTGATTCCATTTCTTGTAAGGGGACATCAATCCAATTATCCATCGGATAATCTGAGTCCGCGCAGGAAAGGGCAAAAATTATCATTACTGTTCCGGCGAACCTAACCAGTAAATGGGTTCGGAAAATTTGTTTAATCAAGGGCAACAGATAATACAAATCCTATTTCATTCATTACTGGGTCCATAGTCAATAGGATTGACGATGGTTCCACCTCAATTGTTCTTGGAGCAACCTGCCAAGTGTGCACCATATTTCCCAGCCAGTAAATTACACTGAAATTGCGAATGATACGCATGTTGCGGTTTGCTTTGTTTATTATGCGAGCATGTTTCCGAATTTTTGGACGATATTCAAGCAAGTCTTCAGGAACAAGAGACGGCCCATAAGATGCATACAATTTATCCGCTTCTTTTTTGGAACTGTAATACCGAAAATAATTGTAGGCCATTAGGCCACCCAGCGTTGCCCAGCCATGAATAATCCTGCGGCCGATTACTACCCGTTTGGAATAAACTTGTCCTGAGCCAGGAAGCGCTGCGGAATAGAGCATAGCCCAGAGCACTTCATTTCTTTCCAATTCTAGGTCAATTTTCGATTCTAGCTGGGGAAAGGTGGATTGGCGCAGGGCCAGGCCATCGCTGGTGACTAAGAAGCGGCTGGCATAAAGGGTGGGATTTAATTCGTCATAAAATAGTCTAGTGACAAGGGTATCAACATAATCATGAATACCGTCCAGTTCACCTATATATTCCAGTGAACGTGACCGGATGATCTCTTCCATTTGTACTGATATTAGATCGGCGCTCAGCGTATATTTATCGCTTTCCCGACTAATATTGCCCATGACAATCCTATCCACATTCAGCAATTTACCAACATTGACTGCGCAGCCGATGGATGCGCAGGTTGAATAATTTTTTGATATTTTGTTAAGAATATTAAAACGGCTATCAATGCCCGATGCTTCCACGCTATAGGGTGTATACATGGCGAGTGTTAATCGAAACCTTTCTGTAAGAGTCTGTCCAGCAGCAGGAGATATCCCCTGGTTATGGAAATCAACTACTGCAATAGTCGGACTGGAAAGATCGTAAAGATAGAAATTAGGGGTGTCCGGCAGGCTAGCTGCAGAAACGAGTGAAAAGAGTGCCACCGAGGCAATTGTTTTCGAACTCCGCATATTTACCACCCCTAGTGTATAGGAATGATAGTCAAATATATTACGGAATGAGCAATCAATTCAATTGCATTCCAATATAATGATAATGAAATTTAAAAAATTTAAAAGCGGCGGCGGGGATTATCCTGAAACCATTGGTCCAGGAAAAGATCCATATGATCGAATAGTGCGGATTCAAGATGTTTTTTTATTTCCCGGTCAATGCTGTAACCGATTGATTGATGTTCATAGATCTTTGCCAGGGAAAAATCTTTTGTCATTTCGTTATCATTGAAGTTCTCAATATAGTTATCCATGGTCAGTATATAGTTAAACAAAGAAACTTCGACCGTATAGTAAAATCCTGGTACCTCTTCCATTGGCTTTCCAACAATAAAAACCCGAAGCAGGGGATAAGGCTGATCTTCCTTGATCCAGATCTTATACTGATCCAGCTTAGCTACAACGTAAGATTCTACCCATGTAGGTGAAATCGCATTTTCCAATCCGTCAACTATGATCTCAACTTTTAACTGATCCAAACCTTTGAGATTGGATTCATGCCATCTTGTTTGGCCTGGAGATGTGGCAAGAAACGATACGGATACTATAATAAAGGAGGTGATCTTATTACGGACCTGGATCATATTACCTGAAATGTACCCCGGACAGGATTCGAACCTGTGGCCTACGGATTAGAAGTCCGTTGCTCTATCCAGCTGAGCTACCGGGGCATTCAAT
>JBJKZU010000016.1:0-12205 GCA_045569095.1 Fidelibacterota bacterium | reverse complement strand
CAAATTGATCAATTTTCCTGTCAATTTCTCCCTGAAGTACTTCTCCTTCCTTTGTTATTTCAACCATGACAACCCTTCCATCTGTTTTATCTTTATATTTTATTGCCCACCCATTACGAATCAAAACATCGATTAATCTGGTCATAGTGCTATTATCAACGCCCATTTGTTTTGAAAGGGAAGACATGTCGGTGCCTTCGTCCGAGATCGTTGATAAAAGTAATATCTGTGGAAGGGTTAGATCAGGATCTCTTACCTGAAAACGGAATAATGATTGAAGGTCAAGGAGGAAAGCCTTGAGCAATTCGCCAAATTCCATTATTGTATAATACAAATATATATTTTTGCATCAAACAAAAATGTTTATATTTTATCGATATATAATATATTAGGTTAATAAATATTTAAAAAAGCGGGAGGGCATACAATCTTTTTGCATGCTCTTTGAATAGTAGTAGAATGTTATTAAGTGTCTCATTAGAAATTTTACCATGTCCCATTAATGTCCTATGGTCCATAGTTAATTTTCCCATGTAATACCATACCCCTGAAACTAATACTTCATTTTCATGGTATTCTTTGATTAGATCAGGTCCATTTAATCCTGATGTTGGGCATATCATACTGATAGTATTAACAATACCATCATTCTCAAACCATGTAGAATCAGTGCTTGTACTATCCGCCCAATAATCAATTTGTTTACCCATTGCGCGGGCGTTAGGTCTAAGTATTAAAGTCATATCTTTATTAGGGACATGTTTTCCACTTAAGGAATCAAGGTGCGTATTTGATGTGGCAAAAGAAAAATAATAAATATTTTTATTAGCAACTGCTAGTGTATTTAATTGTCTTGCCCCTTCAATGCTCAAATCCCACGAACAAAAGTTTCTCGTTCCCCATGCGGGATGACCTTTAATGCGAGTAAAATAACGGGACCATGATTCCTTATCATTTCGCTTGAATGCCCATTGTTCCAGATCAAAGCTGTAAAAGCGGTTATTAATAACAGCTGCTAGTCCAATAAAATCCTGTAAAAAAGGTGCAGATTTTGTAACAATATCTGATAGTGTGGTACCATTATGCGGAGTTGACATCGTTGTAATAGACCTGATCCAAGCATGATGTTTTTGCCCAAGCAAGTCACTTGATTCTGGAATTATTCGAGCAGAGTCTAAATATATTTCGTTTTCAAGAAGATACTGTAGTCTTCTCGCTGTTTGTCCGCCCATACTGTGACCGATAATGTGAATTGGGTGATCTGCATCCCATTCTGGATATAATCCTGGCCACTTTTTACCAGCGGGTTTTTGTATGATTCCATATTGTGTTGAATGTCTCTTCCCATAATCTACCTGGCCACCTTTAATTTGATAATATGCTTCAACAGCGCAATCCCAGTTAGAAGAAATGGGACCAACGGATACATTATAGACTTCGTAACCAAGCGAATCTAAGTATTCAACATAGTCATAATTTCCACCCCAGTAATTGTAACCACCCATTTCTTCTGATCCCCAGCCTATAAACCCATGGATGAGTATGATAGGATAGTTATTATTAGCGTCTATACTAGAGAAAGGATTTAATAAGTAAAAAGTGAAAATAAAAATGCTGTAGCGCATTCTTATAAAGAATTCTTGTAAAAAATTAATTATGGAAAAATATTAAATAAAATTACACATTAATCTGTATAGTATTTCCCAAACAGAATCATCATCTCATCCGTACTTAAAAAACCAAAGGTAACATCATAATCGCGCCAGTTATCATAGGTTGCAATTAATCGAAATCCTTCTCCCGGATTAATTACTAAAGGCGGATCCAGCTCTAGAACCGGTGGATGTTCGTAATCGTAGGATACATATACGAGTTCCCCATCTCTTTCACCACCAGCAATTTCTATAGCAAATTCCGTATTTAATTCATGTGCATGACTAAATAGTTCAAATACATATAATGTCTGATCAAAATACTCTTCTTCTACAACAGTTGTAACCTGACCTTTTGGTAAATAGAAGCTATTATCTCCAATTTGTAATATGTGTGCAATACGTTCAACCTCAGATGGATCGACCATATGAACATTAACATATACTTCACCAATTATAGTTGTGTCTGAATAATTAAAATAATGAGGATTATGATCAAAGCCGTGCACATTGGGGTAGTAAAGTGCTACACCAGGAGGAAGGCTATAATCAAGCCTGCGCCACTGAGTCCCTAATCCAAAGACATGGTATTGCATGGAAAGAAAGGTACTGACTACGTAGTTTCCATTCTCATCTCTTATTGGACGGATTACTCCCTCCGGTGGTAGAAGTGCAGCTGGTGTGGAGTTTGAAAATCCATATAGTATATAATGATGGCTATTGGGCCGCATCATAAGTTCATAACGGCTGATATAAACTGGACCACTAGTATCCCCCGTTGTCCGCATAAAAAACTCTACTTCACTATTTGGTTGCACTTCAAAAGGTTCAATATGATACTGAACGCCACTTTCTGGGAGTGCTAAAGGTTCAAACAAAATATCTTCATAGCGTACTGTGTCCTGTAAGATTGTAGAATCAGCAACCACACCTGAATCCGGTGCACCAGCTACTATCCATTGTCGGATAAACTCTAATTGACCATTGGTTAAAAAATCGAGGCCCATAGGCATAATTGACCCATAAAAAGGATGATCTGCATAGAAATGGTCTTTGTCAGGTGCATTAATCTTTTCCCATAAATAACTTTTATATAAACTGGATAACCCTTCGGTTCCAACCAGTTCTAAGCCATCATCTATCGCTGCCTGATTGTGCGGAACGCGGTCTATCAATTGCGAATAAGACACATCAGCAGTTAAAATGAGATCCGACTGATCTGCAAAGGATGTGCCGACTGTATGACAGCCTGTACAGCTCTGATCAAGAATATCTTGTTGAATGATCTTCCAGGTACTACGACCGGTGAAGTCTTGTGTTACTTCTTCGATGCTTGCTGGAGAATCTTTCTGACAGCCAGTAAAAAAGACACCCATAATCAAACAAAATAATATAACATTATATCTACACATCATTTCGCTTCTTAATAATGCAAACTACAAAATAATAAATAATAAAATAAACGTAATTATAACCTTAGTCCTAGACCAATAGCTATAACAGACCCTCCTGTACCATAAATATATGTACCAATATCAATACTGTATTGATGATTGGTAATGGATATACCCAAACCAGTATCTGTGAAAAAATCCCTTATTAGATTAATCTGGGATAGTTGGTCAATCCGTCGACTAGAAGTACCCAACCTTATTTTCATATTGTATGGTAAAACAAATACTCCGCCCAAATGAAAAGTCATCAATCGATTATATAATCCATAATCAATATCTAAGGCCATTTTTAATGGCAAATAGGCCAATCCTTTTGCCAAGGAAAGATTCAGTATTACAGGGAAATGTATTTCCGCGCTTGAATAGTCTTTTATTGAAACTGCTAGATTTCGAATAGCCAGTCCGGTATGCATATTATATTTTGGCAAATTTAACGAAACACCTGTTGTGCCTGTAAGGATTGTTGAAGAATATTCCCCCAGATTGCTGAAAAGAAAACCTGTGCTGAACCCCCAATGTACTTTACCTTCAAATAACCGCTTGGCAACACTGATAGTAACCCAGCTATCTCCTGCCGCATAATTTGCTGTAGGGTTCCCATTTTCATCAAATCCTTCAAAAATACCATAGCTTACATTCCGAATTGTACCGCCCAATGTTCCATAATTATGTGGTAATACTATCTGTACCATTTGTGAAGAAATATCCGCCGGATATTGAACACGGCTAAGAGTTAATCTCTGCTCGTTACTAAACATTAAGGATGGGTTCAAGCGATCACTTTCAGCTATATTAAGAGATGATCCTGAGCCCACCATAGCAAGTGAGTGGGGATGATACCAACTATTAAGCGCTTCATAGCCTGTAGCATTTATTCTAACTAAGATCAATAATATTATGTTGATAACACTCAATAACTTCATAACAACGAAACTGGGTTTATATCGATAATTATTTTTACCCCAGAATTAATTAAATAATTCCCATCGGGGAAATTTTTCTTAATATAATTATGAAGTTTTCTTCCATTTGAGTCTGCTGTCTTATAGGATTTTAATACGATCTGCATGCGGAATCTGTTCCGTATACGTTCATAATAACAATCAGCCGGACCTAGAATTTCCAAACCAGAATAGGGCTTTTTTAGATTTTCTCGTATCTTTTGAGCTACTATATGCAACCTATTTTTATTTATTCCTGAGAGCTCTAGTTTTGCCATCCAACTAAATGGTGGATAATTAAGATCATTACGTTCATTTAGGATAATACTATAATATTTTTTCAGATCTAATCTGGAAGCATATTTAATTACAGGATTATCATAATTATAGGTTTGAATAACGACTTCACCCGGTTTTTTACGACGCCCTGCTCTACCAGCAGTTTGGTATATTAACTGAAATAATCGTTCTCCCGATCGAAAGTCAGGCAAAAACAATCCTGTATCAGCATTAATTATTCCAACTAATGTCGCATTTTCGAAATCCAAGCCTTTCGATATCATCTGCGTTCCAAGGAGAATATCCACCTCTCCGGATCCAAAACTGCTAATTGCACTTGTTAACGTTGTCACATTTCTGGATGTATCCATATCTACGCGTACCACCGATGCATTTGGAAATGTTTCTCCAATTATAGTCTCAATCTTTTGTGTACCAGTACCAACCATTCGAATATTTGTACTATTACAATTTCCGCAATTGACGGAAAGTTTATCAATACAGTGTCCGCAAAAATGACACTTTAATGCAGGGCCGGTGCGATGATAAGCCATGGGGACATTGCAATCTGGACACATATCTAAAACTCCACAATCACCACAACGTATAATAGGGGAAAACCCGCGGCGGTTTTGCATAAGAATTACTTGTTCTTTTTTCTCCAGACGTTCCTCAATTTTATCCAGTAAAAATCCAGATAATATCTGACCTGTCTTACCAGATTCTTCCGTTTCTTGATCCATATCCACAATGGAAACATGCGGATACTTAGCACCACCGTACCGTTTGGCTAAATGCAAATACTTAAATTTGGACTGAATATGGTTATAATAACTTTCCAAGCTGGGCGTAGCGCTGGCCAGTAAAACAGGTATCTTGTGTATTTTCCCGCGCATAAGCGCTACATCACGCGCATGGTATCTAGGATTAATGGAATCTTGTTTATACGAATGTTCTTGTTCTTCATCAACTACAACAAGTCCAAGATTTTTTAAGGGTGTAAAAATTGCACTACGAGCACCGATGACTACCCTGAAATCTCCGGCACAAATCTTTTTCCATGTCCAGGCACGGGTAGCGTGGGTTAACTTCGAATGCCAAAGCGCTACTGTATCTCCAAATACCGCACGGAAACGACCTGTAATCTGAGGGGTAAGCGCAATTTCTGGTAATAAAAGAATAGCGGATTTACCTCTTTCGAGGGTTTGACGAACAATATCGATATAAATCTCAGTTTTTCCGCTACTGGTTACTCCATGTAATAAAAATGGTATAAACTTTTTACTATCTAGTCCTTGACGCAAATCATCCAAAACAAGTTTTTGTTCTTTTGTGAATTTTACTTTTTTATGAATTGGTGAAAAAGTTATTCCTGAAACATCAGGTAATAGATCCTGCTCATCCCAAGTGATCAAACCTTTATTTAGCAACGCTTTACAAACAGATGATGGGTTCAAAGTAATATCTTTAAGAACATTTAGTGTAACAGGTCCTTTTTTTTGCTGAAGATAACTAAGCACTCTTTCTTGAACTGGAGCATTAGTTAATGCGACATCTGGAGCCTTTCGAAAAGAAACTACTATGCGACTTGGCGGCTTATACTGCAATGACAATCTTGCAGGTAAAGCTGTCTGCGCAACCTGCCCCAAGGGAGTTAAATAATAATCGCTTACCCATTCCAACAAACTCCATAAATACTTATCTAGCACTAATTCATTATCAACTAAGGAATTTATAGAGCGTACTCTTCTTTTATAATCCGTAGTATTGCTGACGCCTACTACTACACCATTTACTGAACGTTTATGAAATGGTGCATTAACACGAACACCTATTTTGACACTATTTCGCATTTTGGATGGTATTCGATAAGTAAATACCTGGTAACTAGAGATGGGAAATGCAATATCGGCATACATGGTCGTTAAAGATAGAGGGGCAATAAAAAGGGTGCAATAAAAAAACCCTCGCTAAATAAATTAACCAGTAACGTGAGGGACTTTTTACAAATACAAACTACAGACTAAGTTTTAATAACGTATATTTTGATTTCCGCAGTGAGTTCACCCGCAAGGTTGACAGGGACATGATAGATACCTAAGGCCTTAATAGATTCATCTAACATTAGCGCACTTCGATCTATAGAAATTCCTTTTTCTTCCAAGGCAGTCTGGATATCCTTTGTTGTCACAGCGCCAAACATTTTTTCTTCATCACCAACTTGCATCTCAAATGTTAATTCAATTTTACTTATCTTGTTTGCCAAAGACATATTTGCTTGTTCAAGTCTCTTGGAACTCATTTCTATATTGCGTTTCTTTTCTTCGGCTACGGCTCGGTTCCGTTTAGACGACCGCAGGGCGAACCCTCTTGGAAACAAATAATTCCGCGCATAACCAGGTTTTACTTTTACAATATCACCTGCAGTGCCCAAGGTTTGAACATCTTTTAGTAAAATTACATCCATAATATAAATCCCTTAGTTTGATCGTACATAATTAATCGCCTGCAACATTGGCGTATGGCATTAATGCAATGTTACGCGCGCGCTTAATTGCTCGGACAAGTTTACGGTGCATCTTCGAGCTAGTACCGGTTACCCTGCGCGGCATAATTTTACCATGTTCGGTAATAAATCGGCGCAGAAGTTTCACATCTTTATAGTCGATTTTTGTGATGTTATTTTCTTTGAAATAACAATATTTCCTTTTGCTAACAAATGCCATAATATTTCCTTACTCCATATTTTCTAAATTACTCTTGCCCGGTATCAGTATCTATCGATTCAGGTATTGGTTCACCTTCGTCTATCTCTTTCATATTTTCCTCCTCAACTGGTTCTGCGCTTTCATCATTTGCTGAACTATCTTCGCTCGTCTTATCAGGCTTACCCTCATCTTCAATCGATGGCTGAAATTTATCTTTATTATCTAATGGAATTGATTTTTCCAAAACTGCTTCGGTTGGACGCGATTTTAATCTTATAGTCTGAGCTCTTAGAACGGATATATTCAATTTCATATATGATTCAAAACCAGCAATACCAGAACCATCTTCTGTTTCGAAGCTCAGTAAAACAAATGTACCGTATTTTTGATTATCAATTTGATATGCTAACCGTTTCTTCCCCCAAATATTATGACCAATTACGTTACTGAACTTCCCAACATTCTTTTCTACATCTTTTATAATCGTATCTAAACGGCTTTGTTCAAAGTTTGGATTAACTATATATAGTGTTTCAAAATATTTCATTTTTGTCCTCTCCTAGGCAATCAACGGTGCTATTACAAGTGATACTACCGACATTAGCTTAATTAATATATTTAAGGATGGGCCGGAGGTATCCTTAAACGGGTCGCCAACTGTATCTCCAACTACTGTAGCTTTATGGACATCAGAACCCTTTCCATAGGCTTCACCAGCTACTTCCACGCCTTCTTCAACCATTTTTTTCGCATTATCCCAGGCACCCCCAGCATTTGACTGAAATATAGCCATTAACACACCGGACACTGTGACTCCGGCAAGTAATCCTCCTAATATTTCCGGTCCAAATAGGAAACCAACACCAACTGGAGTTAGTACTGCTAAAAGCCCGGGAACTATCATTTCCCTTATAGCAGATTGCGTTGAAATGGATACACACTTACTATATTCAGCTTTACCATCAGCTGCATCAAAAATGGCTCTATCCTCATCAGACCATTCATTTTCATCACCATATTTATTCATAACAGCAAGTGCTGCCGATAATTCTGGTATATCATTGAACTGCCGACGTACTTCTCCAATCATCGCCATAGCTGCCCGGCCTACTGCACCCATTGCCATTGAAGAAAAAAGGAAAGGCAACATACCACCAACAAATAATCCAGCCATAACCATCGGATTAGATATATCGATCGTTTTAATTCCAGTCTGAACCATAAATGCCGCGAATAAAGCCAATGCAGTTAGAGCCGCAGACCCGATAGCAAAACCCTTACCAATAGCCGCAGTTGTATTTCCAACAGCATCTAATTTATCGGTTCGTTCACGTACTTCAGTTGGTAAATCAGCCATTTCTGCAATACCTCCGGCATTATCTGATATTGGTCCATAAGCATCTACAGCTAATTGAATTCCAGTATTTGCAAGCATGCCCAATGCTGCCATTGCTATACCATATAAGCCTGCAAATTCGTACGCGCCAATAATGCTTGCAGCAATTATTAATATAGGTATTGCAGTTGACTGCATTCCTACCCCTAGACCAGCAATAATATTGGTCGCAGATCCAGTTAGTGATTGTTTAACAATTGAAGTGGTGGGACTATTATGTGTCCCCGTATAGTGCTCTGTGATAACCCCAATGCCAAGACCTGCGAATAAACCAATTATGGTAGCGATAAATACACCAGTATTCGTGTAGGATAAGCCATTAAGAGTAAAATTCATCGGTAAAATATTTTGAATTAAAAAGTAGATTACTCCAACCAAAATAAATGAAGAAATAAATTCGCCTTTATTTAATGCCTTTTGAGGATTTCCACCTTCCTTGACCACAACAAGGAAAGTGCCCACAATAGACATTATTATTCCAGAAGCAGCAATCAATAATGGTAAAATAACAAAACTAATATCAAAGCCACCCATTACAACTATACTTGCACCAAGCACCATTGATCCAATTATGGATCCCACGTATGATTCAAATAAATCAGCGCCCATGCCAGCAACGTCACCAACATTATCACCAACATTATCTGCGATAGTTGCCGGATTCAAAGGATGATCTTCGGGTATACCAGCTTCTACTTTTCCTACCAGGTCAGCACCAACATCAGCTGCCTTTGTGTAAATACCACCACCAACACGAGCAAATAATGCAATTGAGGAAGCTCCCAAGGAGAAGCCAGAAATAACAGTTATTACCTTATTATAGTCATTAGCAAATATATTTTGATAAAAAATAAATAAAGATCCCAGTCCTATTAATCCAAGACCAACAACGCTTAAACCCATTACAGAGCCACCAGTGAAAGCCACATTTAAGGCTGCGGCAAGGCTGGTTCGCGCGGCATGGGTTGTACGATTGTTTGCTTTTGTAGCTACTCTCATACCCAGAAACCCAGCTAATCCAGAAGCAAATGCACCTACTATAAATGATAAAGAGATCAATGCACTAGAGTCTGTTCTTCCAGCATTTGCAATTCCCAGTAGGAGCGCTACCACAACTACGAATATTCCTAATATTCGATATTCGGCTTTCAAAAATGCCATCGCACCTTCAGCAATACTCTTACCGATTAATACCATTCGTTCTGTTCCTTGGTCCTGTTTATTAATCCAATTAGTTTTCCAAGCAGCATAGATCAATGCTAGAACACCAGCATTTAAAACAGCCCATAAATAAGTATTTACATCCGTCATGATTCAATTTTCTCACTTGAATTATATTGGTTCATTGTTTTATCCAGTCCTTCATACAAAAGTGATTCTGCTGCATCTGCTGCTACCTGGATCATTTCTTGTGCCAAAGGTCTATCTTGTTTTCTAAATGGCTTAAGTACATATTGTTCTGCAGGCCTCCTATGATCGGTTGAGGCCACTCCAATTCTGACCCTGGGAAAATGAGTATTGCCAATGTGATAGATAATTGATTCCAGTCCTCTGTGGCAACCATCTCCACCTTTTGGTCGTATACGTAACCGCCCTAATGGCAGGTCTACATCATCTACAAACACATTAAGGTCCTTTAAATTTATATCAAAAAGTCCCAAAAAATACTTTATCGCTATACCGCTCGCATTCATTCCTGTTGTCGGTTTCATTAAGACAATTTCTTTAACCGTATTTTTAGCATATACATAATCCCCGGTCCCTGGCATGAAATTACATTCCCAGCGTCTGGCTAATTCATCAATTACCCAATAGCCAGCATTATGCTTTGTATCAACAAATTTATTACCGGGATTACCAAGTCCAATAAAAGCGATCATTACTTTTCTTTTTTATCTCCAGATGGCTTTGAACTCTCTTCTTGTTTTCCTTCTTCACCTTCAGCAAGTTCTTCACCTTCAGCAAGTTCTTCACCTTCAGCAAGTTCTTCATCCTCTTCGATAACCGATTCTTCTTCTTCCTTTGGTGGTGTAATGGTAGCAATAGTAGATTCTTCACTTGTAACGATTTCTACATCATCAGGTATATCCGTAATATCAATAATAGAGATAGTACTGTTTAATTCTAGATCAGAAATATCCACATTAATACTTTCCGGTACATTAGTTGGTAAGCAGTTAATATCGATTGCTGTTAAAATCTGACTTAAAACACCGCCTTCCTGCACACCTAAAGCCTCTCCTTGCAATACGATTGGAATGGTAAATGTCATTTTCTCCGATCGCCTGACGCGCATAAGATCAACATGCATTACTTCATCTGTTACTGGATGGTACTGTATTGCTTTAATCATAACATATTGGGTTTCGCCAGTCATGGTAACTTCAAATACATGCTGGCCAGTGCTCAGTGCATGATATAAATTTTTCTTATCAATCTCTAGATTAACATTTTCTTCTCCGTGATAGTAATATATTCCCGGGATTTTACCTTCTCTCCTGAGAGCGCGAATCTTTGATTTACCCTTATGGGTTCTTTCTCCAACGTGTATTTGTTCATATTCTTGTGCCATAATATTTTTCCTTTTTATAAGTCGAACAATGCACTGACTGATTCACCGTTATGTATCCTTTTAATTGCCTCAGCAAAAACATTAGCCACTGAAACAATTTTCATATTCGGTAGTTGTTTTTCTTTTTTTACGGAAATTGTATCTGTAATAATTAATTCTTTTATCGGCGCCTCTTTTAAACGATCTATAGCTGGATCAGACAGTACACCATGTGTAGCTGCAGCTGTAACTGATTTTGCCCCTTTATCCATGGAGGCCTGAGCAGCTGTAACCGTAGTGCCAGCTGTATCGATCATATCATCGATGATCAAAACGTCCTTTCCTTCCAAATCACCGATCAGATGACTGACCTCAGCTTTATTCGGAGCGTAACGACGTTTATCAATAAGAGCAAAATGAACCCCCAAACTCCTAGCATATGACTGTCCCATAGCGGCAGATCCTACATCTGGAGCCAAAACGGTACAATTATCTGGGTTAAAATCCAATTTTCTTAATGTATCCATTAACACCATGCGACTGTAAAGGTGATCAAATGGTATTGAAGCAAATCCCTGGATCTGGGTAGAGTGCAGATCCATGCTGATGATTCTATCTGCACCTGTCGTTGTAATGACATCTACCATCACGCGGGATGAAATAGGAACGCGCGGTTGATCTTTTCTGTCCTGCCGCCCATAACCAAAGTAAGGAATTACTGCCGTAACTCTTTGTGCGGATGCCCGAACAGCTGCATCCAGTAATAGAAATAGTTCTATCAAGTTATCAGCAGGTTCATTAGTGGATTGAATGATGAATACATCCTGGCCACGAATGTTCTCCTCGTACTTTACCCATAGTTCTCCATCAGCGAACGTACGGATTGTCACATCACCAAGATCCATACCCAAAACATCCACAATTCCTTGAGCCAGGGCAAGGTTACTACGACCGCTAAAAATTTTCAGTGTATTTTTCATATCAATGCACTTTTTTTAATGATTTTCAATCATTGCTGGGGCGCAGGGAGTCGAACCCCGACTGCCGGGACCAAAACCCGGTGTCCTACCATTAGACGACACCCCAAGTTTGTCAATTATCCAGGAATTATATTTACCGTATAAGGGTTCGGGTAAGCATCGTCTTATTAGATGCGGAAAAAAGTAACTCAGCGGATTTAGCATCTGCGTCATCGTCAAACAATCCGAACACAGCCGAGCCACT
>JBJKZU010000015.1:0-12730 GCA_045569095.1 Fidelibacterota bacterium | reverse complement strand
GGCAAAGCCTTGCCCCCTATCAATGTAACTGTTAATTCCCTACCCTCGATAAATTGTTCTACCATTACACTAGAACTGTAATTATAAGCTAAATTTAATGCTGGACCAAGTTCAGATTCATCATGTACGATTGTTAAGCCCACAGTACTTCCTTGATTGTTTGGTTTAATAACTAGTGGAAATTCAGAATTATCCTGATTAAGAGTTTGACCCCTCGTAACAATTTCCCAGTTAGGTGTATTCACTTTACTATCTCTAGCAATAATTTTACTAATATTCTTATCCATACATATTGCAGAAGATAATGGATCTGATCCAGTGTATTTTACGCCTAAGGATTCCAGAAATCCTTGAATCGTTCCATTTTCACCAATGCTACCATGCAAGCCCAAAAATACTAAGTCAACAGAATGCAAATCAGAAATAATATCACCCAGTTCATTTTCCATGGTAATACTCAAAACATTATAACCGATAGCTTCAAGCGCTAACTGTATTGCTTTACCGGATTGTAGGGAAATTTCCCTTTCCTCTCCTGGACCACCCATTAAGACCGCTATTTTATTTGGTTTTGTCATTCTAATATCCAATCTGCCGCACCCTGTAAATCATTAACTGCCATAGTCGGTTCAACGTCTGGACTATCTTTGATAGTATCCTTACCACACCCTGATAACACTAATACCGTATCCATGTCAAGATTATTACCAGACTTAATATCATGCACAGAGTCCCCGATCATTAACGATTCACTCAAATTAATAGAATGGTCATTTGCCGCCTCTAAAAACATGCCAGAACCAGGTTTTCGTCGATTTGATGCGTTCTCTGGGTGGTCGGTACAAATATATATATCAAGCAATGGAATTGAATATTTGAAAAATTCGTTTTTTATATAATCATGAATTTTATTTAAATCATCTTGGTCAATTAGACCACGTGATACACCTGACTGGTTTGTGACAATACAAAACCTGTTCCCAGAATGTGCTAATCGCTGTAAAGCAGGAATAGTAAAATCATAGAACTCAAATTGATCTAAAGAAGATATGTATCCAGGATCTGGGTTTAATGTGCCGTCCCGATCGAGAAAAATTGTATTATATTTCCTCATTTTGTGATGATCCTTGATCCTTAATATCCTTAAAATTCACTGAACTATTTAGAAAATACCCTGCGCCAATAATCACTATTGGAATAGTACCTACGGCATGGAGTATTATGGCTGTGGCTTGTGCATCTATCCTACCCACATCAAATAAATTCGTAAGTATATATACAGCTGCTGCATGATATGTTCCGACATAGCCTGGTGCTGCGGGTACGGATATTGCCAAGGTAGTGGATATTAGTAAGACACCGAATCCAAACCATTCTAGTTCAATGCCAGTAGCAATCGTAGCCAAATAGGTCGAACAGTAGTACATAATCCAAATAATTAACGTATATAACAATATTATCCCCAATTTGTTTGTTTCTCTAATTGTAGTAGCACCATCCATAAAGTTCTTTATAAAAAGTGATATTTTACGCAAAAGTCCAATTTGCAATAACGATGATTTTTCTATTTTTACTAATAAAGTTGATTTGACTCCACCAAATAAAAGGATAAAAATAAATGCAGTTAATGAAAGTACAATTACTCCAATAATAATAAAGCCACCTATTGATTTTAGTGGGTATACGGTCATGATAAGAAGCATTACTGCTGATAATCCAACAAAATCAAGTATCCTTTCGATAATAATTGTACCAAATGCTGTCGAAGCAGATAAGGATGTTTTATCTGCTACAACATACGCCCGTAAAAACTCTCCCATTCGAAACGGCAGAACAGAATTCCCGAAATATCCAATCATTATTGATGAAAAAGCAGGATCAAATGAAACTTCTTTTATTGGTTTAACTAAAATTTGCCACCGCCAGGCTCTTATGACATTGCTCAAAACTAGAATAAAAACAGCTAGGATGATCAAAATCATATTCACATTCTTTATGCTTATCCATAATTCCCAAAAATTGACTTGTCTAAATGCATAATAAAGCCCAATAACGCTAATTAAAACCCCTAAAAAATATTTGATAGTTCTATTCACGTAAATCAATTATTTCTTTTGCTTCTGGCGCAAATAAATCAAATCGAGAACTATCCAAAATTGGTTGATAGTCTGTTATTTCAACTTCAATATATTGTTCGAGTCTGTCTGGGTTCTGTCCAATTGTAAATTTTACTGGTTTAAATGTTTTTTGTTTTATCCAGATCTTTCCAGATATGTATAACTCATTTAATGTGTAATCCAGCTGAATTGTTTCCCGATTAGCACTGGAATTAGTAATGGTAAAACCAGAAAAGTTTCCTGATAAAAAATCAAAAATATCATAACTGCCATCAATCATTGTATCATAGATTATTTTACTTTCATCCGTTTTGTAATACGTTATAATCATATCGTTATCAATTTTTATAGATTGCTCGTTTGTACTTAGGAAATATTTATTATTTCCAAGCAATTCAAGCACACCAACTTCACTCAATACATTTTCACCATCAACCTGCGACCATTTAATTTTCATTTCAATACCGTTATGGTCAGTCAATACGCTGGATAAATAATCAAGGTATTTTTTGTTTACATCCTTTTGAAGCGGCATCACCATAAAAAGGATTACCAATAAACTAGAAGTCATAAATTAATTATTCTTCAATCATCTGCAGATAGGTTTCATCAACCATTACTTCACGTGCTTTACTACCAGTAAATGGCCCAACTATACTAAGTTGTTCCATGCGGTCGATCAATCGAGCTGCACGGGAATATCCTACCTTCATTCGCCGCTGAATAAGCGATATTGAACCCTGTTGGTGAATAACCACAAGCTTGATTGCTTCATTTAATAATTCGTCATCACCTTCACCAATTTCTCCTGAATCATCATCCAATGTTGTCTTTTCTCTAACTGATTCCAAAACAAGTTCATCAGCTTGAGGCTGGGACTTTATATGATCCATAACTGCTTCTATTTCACCAATAGAAAGAAAAGCGTTATGTAATCTTACGAGTTCAGAGGACCCAGACCCTAGATATAGCATATCTCCTCTGCCAATGAGTTTTTCCGCTCCAGAAGTATCAATAATCGTTCGTGAATCAATTTTAGTTGCTACTTGAAATGCAATTCTTGAAGGAAAGTTCGCCTTTATCAAGCCGGTAATAACATCGACAGAAGGTCTTTGTGTAGCGATTACCAGATGAATCCCAACTGCACGTGCTAATTGCGCTAGTCGTGCAATTGGTTGTTCTACTTCCTTGGCATTTAACATCATTAAATCTGCTAATTCATCCACCACCACAACGATATATGGCATTACTGGCTCACCCTCGGCTTCCATCTTATTATTATATTCTTGGATATTGCGCACAACTGCTTCCGCCAAAGCATCATATCTTCTACCCATTTCTTTTTCAACTGCTCGAAGTGCTAAAGTTGCATTTTCAGGTTTTGTTACAATTGACTCATCAAAATCTTCCATACCTAACAGGTGGTAGCCTTTTAGTCCTTTATATAGAGTCATCTCAACCTTTTTTGGATCAATAATGACAAATTTTAATTCGTCTGGATTTGCGCGGTAAAGCAGACTACAAATAATAGTATTCAAACAAACGGACTTACCAGAACCAGTAGTACCAGCGATCAGCAAATGGGGCATTTTAACTAAGTCTAATGTAGAAATTTCACCAGAAGTTGTTTTACCAATAGCAAGACTCAATTCACTATCTGATTCAGCAAACTTTTCTGAATTAATGATGGAACGAAAAAATACAGTATCTGGATTTCGATTAGGAATTTCAATACCCACGGATGATTTACCTGGTATTGGTGCAATTACCCTTACCCGGCTAGCTTCCATCACTCTAGCTAAATCATCAGATAACTGCACAAATTTGTTAACCCTTACGCCTTCCGCTGGTTCTACTTCAAATAAGGTGATAACGGGTCCCGGACTTACATTAACAACTTTGCCAACAACACCGAAAGTTTCCAAACTTTGAGTTAAAAAGTTGGCCCTTTCAACAAGTTCATCCTTTGACATACCATCTTGTACTTTAACAGGTATTTCCAACAAATCACTGCTGGGTAGTTGATATTTCCTCTTAGGAGCCTTCCTAGCTTCTAATTCATCAATATTTACTTCATCTTCCGTAACAACTTCGCCAACTTCAATATTCTCATCATTTGGTTCAGATGGCTCTGTAGTCTCTAGAATCTTCTGGCTTTCTTCTTCAACATTCATATCTTTAATATCATCAATATTTTTTGTCTCATCATAAAAGCTATCTTCTGGAACAGGTGCAGAGGAAAAATCAGAGGTCGTACCAGTAGCATTGAAAATTTCTTCACTTGGTTTTTCCGACCTTTCTGGCATCGCATCTATTTCTCCGCTTTCTATTAAATCATCCTTAATAGTTTCTATATCATCTTCTTGGATTATGACATCTTGTTCTTGCTTTTCTTCAATTTTTTGCATCAAATCCAAAGTATGGCGGCGTTTTTCTTTTTCAGACGCTTGTTCAACTGAAACTAAATTTCGTTCTTCCCGTCTTTTCTTAATGAAATTTATCAGGGAATCAAATGGTCCGTAAAAGCTCCATGAAAAGTATCCTCGTATCAATATAAGCCAACTTGTCAGTAAGATTATGGAAGAACCGATCATTCCAAAAAAACTCACTAAAAAATTGGCTAGATTGCCACCGATTAACCCACTATAATTAAATTCAATCCCTGAACTAGAATGCATACCAATTTCAAATAATCCCAAGGTAACGGATATTAATAGCATCACACCTAACAAATATCCGCTAATTCGACTAAGTATAGATGTTTCCTTTTTACTAAAAAACCACCATCCCCAAATACTACCTAATGCGGGTAGTAAAAATGAGCTGTAACCAAAAGAAAATTTGATGAAAAAATAGGCTATAAATACTCCCAGAATTCCCAACGGGTTTTCAACCTTAACATTAGGAGATATTCCAGGATCTTCATATGGATTGTAGCCAACCATACTGATTAGCGCTAGAAATGAAGTTGCCATACATAGGATTCCTAGTATCTCAAGGCGACGTTCTTTCATCAGTATACATCCTCATAAGTATTTTTCATTGATATATACCATTTCACGAACTTAGAAATGCCATCCTGTATTCCTATCTTCGGATTGTACTTTAAATTGTTCTTCGCACGGTTTATGTCTGCATAAGTCTGTAATACATCACCTTTTGGAATTTCTTGATATTCAATAATAGGTTTGATACCCGATGTTTCGGCTATTATTGAGATAAGGTTTGATAATTTGATTGGTTCAGAATTTCCGAGGTTGTAAATCATATACCGATCATCGGATTCGATAGATTGAATTATACCATCAATTATATCATCTATGTAAGTATAATCTCTCGCTGTCATACCATTGCCAAAAACAATTATTGGTTCACCTTTTAAAACATTTCGCACAAACTGATGTATTGCCATTTCAGGACGTTGTCGTGGACCGTAAACAGTAAAGAAACGCAACAGAGAAATATTTAGCTTATAAATATGATGATAAGCATGACAGAGAATTTCACCCATTTTTTTTGTCGCTGCATAAGGTGAGATTGGGCAATCAACAGAATCATCTTCAAAGAATGGAATCTTCTTATTGTTTCCGTATACTGATGAAGATGAAGCAAAAATTAGTCTTTCTACATTTGATTCTACCATTGCGTCCAGAATGATCCGAGTACCTATTATATTCACTTCCGTATAGAGTGAAGGGTTACTAATTGATGGCCGCACTCCTGCCATGGCCGCCAAATGAATGACTATTTCTATATCATGTTTTTTAAAAATTGATTTTATAAGCCCTTCATCAAGAATATCTCCTTCATAAAATTCGTAATGATCATACTTGTAATGATCAACTTGATTTAGTTTTTTGATACTGGGGTTATAGAACTCATTCAAATTATCTATGCATACAATATTATCACCCTTATTAAGCAAATTATTAATGAGATGAGATCCAATAAATCCTGCACCACCCGTCACAAGGATCGTTCTACTTTTAATATTCTTGGCTTTATTCATTATTTAAATAACTTAGATATCATATCCTGGCTATAAATTCACTGTACCATGCTTGTATAAAGGCGGTTTCATGATAGTTGCAGACTTTTTGCAACCGCGAATATCGATATCTATTTTTGTACCTGGGTTCGTATATCCCTCTTTTACATAACCCAAACCTATTCCTTTCCTCAATGATGGTGATTGGGTACCACTTGTAACTCTTCCAATCTGTTCTCTATTTGAAAAAATAACATAATTTTTCCGCGGAACCGCTCGTTCCATCATTTCAAAACAAACCAATCTTTTTTTATGGTCAACATTCTCATCCATTAGTAATTCCCGGCCAATAAATGCGCCTTTGTCAAATTTTGTGATCCTTCTAAGCCCCGCCTCAAGAGGTGTCGTCGCTTGATTAATGTCAGTACCATATAGCGCATATTTCATTTCCATCCGCAGTGTGTCTCTCGCACCTAAACCAATTGGCAATACCTGCATCTCTTGTGTACCAAATAATTTATCCCATATCTCTAGAATTGACTCATTATTTCCATATATTTCAAAACCAAGTTCACCTGTATATCCCGTCCTAGATAAGACTACCGGACAACCAGCAACATTAGTTTCAATAAAGTGATAGAATTTTAATTCGGATAAATTATTGTCAGTAATTCCATGAAGTAGTTCAACAGACTTAGGCCCCTGGACTGCAATCAAATTAGTTTCTTCACTGATATTCTTTAAAATAACATCTCCATTCATGTTATTTGAAATCCACTGAAAATCACTTTCAATATTTGCTGCATTTACCACCATCATATAATGACCTTCAAAGCGATAAATGACAATATCATCAATTATTCCACCGTCATCTAAACACATTGTTGAATACTGAGCCTGACCATAAGATAACTTTTTAATATTATTAGTTGTCAAAAATTGTAGAAAATTTTCAGCATCATTACCAGATATTATGAATTCTCCCATATGGCTTACATCAAATACGCCAACAGATGTTCTTACCGCATTATGTTCATCAGTTATTCCGGTGTAATGTAACGGCATTATAAACCCTGCAAATGGGACCATTTTCGCATTAAAGCCAATATGTTTATCATAAAGAATAGTACGCTTCATAATGCGTCCATTTAACAACGGAATTTTAAATAATAATTACTCAATATAGATGAAAGATAGGCCAAGTTTATTTGGATCGTCACTCACAGTAGTTTCAGTGCCCCTTTTATTATATCCTCTATATTTTCATCAAGGCTACCCTTAGTAACCAATTTTTTGATAACTTGGTTAATTGCGTTGCGGTTGTATCCCAGTGAAATTAATACTTTTGTCACATCATCAATCTTATCCTTATCACCTGATACCAATAAAAAATCTAAATCACTACCTGTGTCTTGATCAGTGAATTTATCTTTCAATTCCACAATCATTCTTTTTGCAGTCTTTGTACCAATGCCGGGGATTGATGTCAATGATGCAACATCACTATCAATTATTTTTTTCTTGAACTCTATGGGATCTGTTCCCGAAAGAATATTCATAGCAGATCTTGGACCAATTCCACTGATTGAATTGAGTTGCATGAATACATCCCGCTCAAGATCATCATAAAACCCGTACAATTCCATAATATCTTCTCGCACATGTAAATAAGTTAGTAATTCAACAGGCTGGTTAGGATCTGGGATTTTCTCGAATGTCGCCAGCGTAATAGGAATTCCCAACCTTATTCCGCCAACATCAATTATAACTGAAGTAGGGTTCTTTTTAACTAGTGTACCTTTTATAGAATCAATCAAATTCAAGACCAACGATTTTGGTTCAAATAACACAAGCCTATTGCCAATGCATCCGACGAATCTAAAGGCTTAGGCAGTTTATCTAACTGCAAGATATTTTTCACCATGTATTGCACTTGTTCCTTACTTGCATTGCCATTACCAACCACAGATTGTTTGATTTTTTTGGGGGCAAATTCCACACATGGTATGTTCTGCTTAAAACCAGCAAGGATAATTGTTCCTCTAGCTTGCCCTAACATCATAGCAGATTTGAAATTCTTATGATAAAAAGTGCCTTCTATTGCCAGGATTTCTGGCTTGTACTTATCGATTAAGATAGTTATTTCATCAAATAGATAGCCTAATCTATCTGCTAATTGCACACCTTTTGGTGGACAAATTGTTCCATAACTATGAGCTGAAATCGTATTATTTATTTTATCAATAATCCCGAACCCTGTCACCGCAAGGCCTGGATCAACACCAATTACACGCATAAATTAATCAGATGGTTCAAAATTTGTGTAAATAGATTTAATATCATCATGATCCTCAATTTCATTTAATAACGATATAGCTTTCTCAGAATTTTCATCATTAATTTTGTGCAAATTTTTTGGCAGCATTTCAACCTTGGAAGATTCAACAAAATATCCTTTATTTTCTATAGCATTTCGGACAGACATAATATCTGCAGGATCGGTTGTTATAATAAACGCATCATGAACTGCTTCATAATCCTCGGCACCTGCATCAATTGCAGCTTCAAAAAGTGTATTTTCATCTTGATTATCCCTTGTTAAGATAATCTGACCCTTTGTATCAAACATCCATGCGACACTTCCATTTTCACCAAGGTTACCTCCGTATTTTGTGATCAAGTGTCTAATATCCGCTACAGTTCTATTTTTATTATCTGTTAATACTTCCATAAATATTGCTACACCACCAGGACCAAATCCTTCATATGTACACTCTTCATAAGTTGTTCCTGGTAGTTCTCCCGTCCCTTTCATTATAGCTTTCTTGATATTATCTTGGGGCATATTTGCATCACGGGCACTACTAATCGCATGTCGTAATCGCGGATTTGAATCCGGGTCTCCCCCACCAGCACGTACAGCTATTGTAATTTCCCTTATTAGTGTGGTAAAGATTTTACCGCGCTTCGCATCAATCGCGGCTTTTTTACGCTTAATGGTGGACCATTTACTATGCCCGGACATATAAAGAGATTAGATAATTATTAATTTAGTCCAACTTAACAGAAACGAGTTGCGAAACACCTTTATTTTCCATGGTTACTCCGTAAAGGAAGTTCGCCGACTCCATAGTCAATTTGTTATGGGTCACTACTATGAATTGGGTATCATCTGAAAAATTATTGAGGACGCGTGTAAATTTTCCTATGTTAACATCATCAAGTGGCGCATCAACTTCATCGAGAATACAATAAGGACTTGGTTTCACCTGGTATATTGAAAACAATAATGCTATTGCAGTTAGTGTTTTCTCTCCAGCCGAAAGTTGGCGCAGCGACTGATTGCGCTTCCCCGGTGGCTGTGCTTGTATACCGATATTGGCTTCGAGAGGATCCGGGTCTCCTTCAAGCCTTAAGGATCCACGCCCACCTTCAAAAAACATCTCAAATAGCTTTTCAAAATTCCCGCGGATATTTTCAAATGTACTTTGAAATTTCTCTCGAGCAATAGAATCAATTTTTTGAATTGTATCTAGTAAATTCTTCTCAGCTTCTATTAAGTCGTCACGTTGTTCACTTAACATTAATAAGCGGCTACTTTCTTCTTCATGCTCAGCCTGTACGGCCATATTTATCGGGCCAATATTTTCAATACTTCTTTCAGTTCGCTCAATGGTAGCATTTAATTCACTTTCTGTCTCATCAACAATCATATTATTAGAGATTTCAGTATCATATCGATCTTTGATTCGCTCATTTACAAAATTGATTCGCTGTTCAAAATCAGCAATTTTCAATTCACACTGTTTTAATTCTTCCAGTAATGTTTCTCGATTTTTCTGCTCGGATCTTATTTGTGCTTGTATTTCTTCAATCTGCCGGTAGGAGTCATTTGCTGTTTCCTGTTTCAGGCTTAGGATTGATTTTTGCTTATTTACCATGCCATTAATCTCTGATAATTTATTTTCTGCTGACAAAATAGATTTATTTAAATCCTTATCCTGACTTTTTAATTGGGTTATTTCCTTAAGGATTTCTGATTTTCGAGCTGAAAATTCTTTAATTGAATCTTCCGCCGTTCGCTGCTGAAATATTACATTTTCTCTTTGGCCTTCGAGATTAAGACACTCTATGCGAAGATCCTGTGCATTTTGATGCAATTGATCTCTGTTTGATTGGATTTTAATTAACTCAGCACTTTTTCTGGTCTGTTCTTTTGCATGTTTGTTTAGTATTTGTTCTTCTTTTACAATTTCTGATTTTAAAGTATCAATCAAAAGAACCTGACTTCTGATCTCTTGCTCATTTTCCTTGATTGATTTCTTCGCAACGCTTATAGATTCAGTAAATTGACTCTGTTGAAATCCTTCTTGTACGAGATATTGATCAATTTCTGTTTGGCTAGTTGATAAATCTTTGACTTGACTATCTAAATGAACAATATCTTGTTTTGTTTTCTCAATAGATTTCTCGAGTTTTGTAGACTGCTTATGTAATTTTTGAAATTGAATTTTCTGATTTTTAATATCTCGTTTTATATTTATTATTTTTTCTTTTCGACCAATTAGTCCTGCTTCATTATTACCATTGGAATTATTTATGATCATACCCCTAATCGAAAAAGCACCCTTCGTATCTACTAGATCCCAGTTATTCAGTGAATTATCTTTTATTCCTATCTTTAGATCTTTAACCAGAAGAATATTGCCCAGTAAAAATCTGGACAATGGCTTTATTAAATCTGTTGTTTCTACAAAGTCAACTGCCCGACCAATGAGATTGTCATCACTTCTTAGTTTCGCTGCATTTTGTTTTTCATCATTAATATCTTTTAACGGAATTATCATTAAGTTTCCAGCATTTCGTTTACGCGCTATCTCTATTATATTGATGGCATTCTTGCGGTCTTTAACAACAATACATTTGGCATATTCTCCTAAAGCCATTTCTATCGCCGGCGCTATCGAATCGTCTACCTTAAGTAAATCACCTACAGTGCCTAGAACGCCTTTGTATTGATCCTTATTTTCCAAGATATCCTTTGCACCATTTGGGTAACCTTCTCTCGACATCAATAATTCTTCATAAATACGGCATTTAGAGTCTAGGGATTCGATCCGCGAAGATACTTTGTGTTCCTGGACATCTATTTGTTGTTTTTGATACTGTAATCTTTCTAATTCTTGTGTCTTCTTATCTAGTCTATTCTTGTTTTTTCCTAATTTTTCCGAAATACTTGTTTTAGTGTTCTTTTTGATTTCAATCTTCCTGGAAATGGAATGCAAGTCCTTTTCAAAACCTAATATTCTTTCTTTTAAAAGAGAAATCTTGTCGGTTTTTTCCTGAATGATTGAATTTGTAAGATCAAACAACGACTTTTTATCAGACAATTTTTGCTGTAAATCCCAACGCTTATCCTGCATTGAGTCCAAGGCAGTTTGCATTTCTTTAAAATCTCTGTCAATCTCTTCAAACGAGAATTGCTTTTGTTTGTATGAATTCAAGCCCGAATCAATCTTTGGCTGTAATTCTATGATTACCTTTTTATAATCAGATAAATGATCCTGTAACTCATCTTTCCTTTTATTAATCTTGTCTTGTTCTACGATCAAGCGGTCCATTGTAATAATTGCTGACCGTGATTGCTCTTTCCAAATAATTATATCATTCTGTAAACCTTCCCTTTTGTCATTAAAATCACTGAGTTGGTTTCGAAACTTTTCGAGTTCATCTTGCTGGCCTTTATAAACAGTCTGTAAAATAATTAGTTCTTTTTCATGAACAGATTCATCCGATACATTTGAATCTCGTAAATGGTTTAACTCTTCAATCCGCGATTGTAATGGCTGTACCTGAATTTTATATCCATGTATTTGTAAGAAAGCCAAAGACATTTCTTTATCTTTTAATGATTCTAGTAGTTTAGCATGTCGTTCAAATCGTTTTAACTGTAAAGCAAGAGCCTTCACCTTTGCCTCTATCTCATTAATTAAATCACTAATGCGATTAAGATCAGTTCTGGTTGCTTCAAATTTTCTTAATGTGGATCTACGTTGATGTTTATATTTGTTAATACCAGCAGCTTCTTCAAACATTCGTCGTCTATCATCTCCAGTTTCAGATAATATCTGTTCAATCATTTTAAGTTCAATAACTGAATAAGCATCTGACCCCATACCTGTATCTACGAACAGGTCTTGGATATCCCTTAACCGGCATGTCGCACGATTCATAAAATATTCACTTTCGCCATTCCGGTACAATCGTCTTCCTATTTCTATGTCATTATATTCTATAGGCAGTTTCCCCTTATTGTTATGTACAGTAAGTGTTACTTCACAAACACTAAGAGGTTTGGTATTTTTTGCACCATTGAATATGACGTCTTCCATTTTACCACTGCGAAGTACACTGTATTTTTGTTCTCCTAATACCCAGCGAATAGCATCAACAATGTTTGTTTTACCGCAACCATTAGGACCTACAATTGCCGTAATTCCCTCACCAAAATGCAGCACATCCTTTTTTGCAAAGGATTTAAAACCATGCATTGTTAATTCTGATATATACATTCCGAGGTATTGTGGATTATAATTTTAACGAATTTCCGTCGTGAAAACCATAG
>JBJKZU010000014.1:0-12907 GCA_045569095.1 Fidelibacterota bacterium | reverse complement strand
CCATATGGTGTCTCCACATATTTACCTCTAGTGGCACGACTAATAGTGGATATATCCATATCAATTGATTCTGCGATGTCCTGCAATTTCATTGGCTGCAGTTCTTCAATATTCCCTTTAAAAAACTCAGTTTGATGATTGATTATCTCATTCATCACATTTACCAGAGTATCTCTCCTTTGTTCGATTGCCTGAAGGAACCATTTAGCCGAACTATAATTATGTTTAAGGAATTTTTTCGTTTTTGTAGTTTGAGAATCCGAATCATCAATCATTTTATGATATATTTTACTAATCTGCAAAGATGGAATCCAATTGTCATTCACGATAATGTCCCACTGATTACTGCGTTTATTTACAATCAAATCCGGAATTATAGTCTCATCTTTAGTTAGCTGTGAACCTTCACCAGGTTTGGGATTCAGTTTTGATATAACATCAATTACAGCAGAGAGATCTGTATTTGAAATTTGCCCCTTTTCGGAAATACGATTGTACCGTTTATTCACGAAATCATCAAAATAATCTCTGATGATTTTATACGTAATAGAATCCTTATCATCATCCAATTGAATCATTAAACATTCCTGTAGATTACGTGACCCCAAGCCTGGTGGATCCAAATGCTGTACAATAGATAATATGTGCTCTATTTCTGATTCATCTTTACCAAAACGATCAGCAATAAGAAACAAATCAACGGATAAATAACCGTGTTCATCAAGATTATATATTATCTCTTCCGCAATTGATCGTTCCCATCCTGCTAGATCAATATCATTGAGCTGATCAATCAATTTTTCCAGGAAATTCGTTTGCTCTTGTATAGGAAAATTATTTTTATCTCTTTTTGGTTCATAAAAATTGGCCGGTTCATAGTCATCATCCCAATCTTCACTATTAATATCTTCTGAATCCGTCGAACTCTGTACTTCTTCTACAGCTTCAGCGGGTTCTAGGATTGGGTTTTTTTCCAATTCCTCCATAATAATTTTTTCCAGATTTGAATTATTTAATTGCAGTAAAGTCGCTTCTATAACCTGTTGGGGAGAAAGAGCCTGTTTTTGTTGTAGTTCCTGTTTAAGCATGTCGATTAATCCAATCGAAAACTTTTACCCAGGTAAAGTCGTCTTGCTTCTTCATCGTTTGCTAAAAACTCTGATGTTCCTGATTTTAATATTACACCATTAAACAATAGATATGATCGATCTGTTATTGATAATGTTTCCCTTACATTATGATCAGTAATAAGAACACCAATTTCTTTTTCCTTTAATGATTTGACTATGGATTGGATATCTTCAACTGCAATTGGATCGACACCCGCAAAAGGTTCATCAAGCAAAATGAAATCTGGATCCATCGCTAAGGCTCGGCATATCTCAACACGCCGACGTTCCCCGCCAGAAAGATTATGCCCTTTATTATTTCTTATATGTTGAATGGACATCTCCTCAAGTAGCTTTTCTATTTTATCAATCTGTCCTTCCTTTGAAAGTGTTGTCATTTCAAGCACCAGTCTGAGATTATTTTCAACGGTTAATTTTCCAAATATTGACGGTTCTTGTGCTAAATAACCTATACCACTGCGTGCGCGCATATACATTGCTTTACTCGTAATTTCTTTATCATCCAGAAAAATTTGACCCTTGGTTGGTTTAATCATCCCCGTAATCATATAAAATGTAGTCGTTTTACCTGCGCCATTTGGACCAAGCAATCCAATGATTTCACCTTTATTTACTTCAATATCGACATCAGATACAACCCACCGATTACCATATTGTTTATGAAGGCCCATTGCCCGCAAGGCCTGGTGATTATTACTCATCCTTTGCCCGCTGCGTGACGCCAGATGGTTGCAGAATCTTCCAATGGTCCATACTTACATCAGATTCAAAACCAATACCATAAAGTGTATCATTTTTTTCTGTAGTGAGCATAATAGGGTCATCTGTATAGATAAGTTCTTTCTCTGAATTCCACATCAGTGTATCGGTATACAAGGTAACGCCACTATCTGAGACTACAATGACATTACCAATTGCAGTCATAAAATTAGTTCGTTCATCGACTTCTGCTATTTGGGATATTAAATTGGTAGTATGCTGTTCATAATCATCGAAAAAATCCACATTAACATTATTATCCAATAAAATATATTGACGGTCATTGAATTTTTCCAGATGGCCTGATTTGACCAGTGCCCGCATTACACCTTCATTGGTCAGGGTGATTTTAACCCCCCAACTTTCCTGATCAGGGTACCCGCTTCTAGTATTACCATATTCTGCTTTTTCAAGTGTACTACAATTAATAAGAAGTATTGCTACTAAGGGGATAAATCTCATGTAATTATTTGGTTAATAAAGAATCTTTCATTAATTGGATACCTTCTTCATATCGTCCTTGACACATTGCTATCCAATCAATTGTCTCTCTGAAAGCTCCCTGACCACCTGGTAAGCGAGTTGTATAAATTGCAATATCCTTCACTAAATGATATGCATTTGCTACCGCAATAGGAGCCCCTACATTTTCCATTAAATTTAGATCAATTATATCATCACCAATAAAGGCAATATCTTCATCATTTAAAGAATATTTCGATTTTAAATCTTTATAAGGTGTCATTTTATTTAGAGTCCCATTATATACATCAGTAATATTTAATTCATTAGCACGTATCTCCGTTGCAGAAGATTTACGTCCTGAAATAAATGCGATACGAAGATCTAATAATCTAGCTAATGCAACTCCTGCACCGTCCAACACAGAAAATTTTTTTAATTCAAAATTATTAAAGCTTTTATAAGTAATTTCATTTCCACCTTTATAAATAGCACCATCTGTTAAAACTCCATCAACATCTGCAATTATAAGTTTTACTTTTTTTACTCTTTCAATAATATTTTTATCGAATTTATTTTGAAAATCAGTTTCTGAATAGATATCAACCATCATCTTTAACCTTTTAATTTATTATATGTGACAGCGGCACCAATGAAGCCCCTGAACAATGGATGTGAACTATTCAGTCTACTTTTCAGTTCCGGATGAAATTGGCTAGCTATAAACCATGGATGGTCAGGATATTCGATAATTTCAACCAAGTTTAATTCCGTATTAATCCCAGAGACAACCAGACCGTGATTTTCGAGCCGATTCCGATATCGATTATTGACTTCCCAACGATGACGATGTCTTTCTGTAACATGTTTTTTCTTGTATTCTCTTGCCGTTCCTGTCTTCGGTTTTATATCACAAGAATATGAGCCAAGGCGCATTGTGCCGCCTTTTCGCTTTAATGCCCGCTGGGATTCCATTAAATCTATTACCGGATATGGGGTTTTGTTATCAAACTCGGTACTGTTAGCATCTTTTAGGTTACAAACATTTCTGGCGAAATCAATCACAGCACATTGTAATCCTAGACAAATACCTAAAAATGGTACATTATTTTCTCGCGCATATTTGCAGGACAATATTTTTCCTTCTGAACCACGGGATCCAAAGCCTGGCAATAGTAATAGTCCATCAACATCAGCAAATTCTTTTTCTGCAGCGGTATCAGTTTTGATATTTTCTGTGGCAATCCAATGAACATTCACACGCGCATCATTTTCTACTCCAGCATGGATAAAAGCTTCTAGCACACTTTTATAAGCATCGGGTAATTCTGTGTATTTTCCACACATAGCAATATTTACTTTGTATGTTGGTTTTTTAAATCGCGTAATAAAATCATGTAATTTAGATACCTGCGGTTGCCCGCTTAGTTCTAGACGATTCATAATTATTTGACCCAGTTTCTGCTTATCAAAAACAAGCGGTACTTCATAAATACTCTTGACTTCCTTACCCTCAATTACATGAGACGTTGCCACATTACAGAAAAGCCCAATTTTTTCTTTTACTTGCTTTGTTAAAGGATAATTAGAACGGCAAAGTATTATGTCAGGGCTCAGCCCAATTTCACGTAATTTCATTACGGAGTGTTGGGTAGGCTTGGTTTTTAACTCCTCGCTGGCTTGTATGTATGGTACTAGCGTTACATGTACAATTAAATGATTGTGATATCCTACTTCAACTGACATTTGGCGTATCGCCTCCATAAAAGGTAAACTTTCAATGTCACCTACAGTACCACCTACTTCACAAATAACTACATCATATTTTTTTGGATTATTTACTAGATGAATACGCCTTTTTATTTCATCTGTAATATGTGGAATTACTTGAATGGTAGCTCCCAAATAATCACCCTTACGTTCTCGATTCAGAACAGTGCTATACACCTGACCCGTTGTGGCGTTGTTGTCCTTACTCATGTCAACATCAATGAAACGTTCATAATGCCCTAGATCAAGGTCAGTTTCAGAACCATCATCAAGCACAAATACTTCCCCATGTTGGTACGGATTCATTGTTCCCGGATCTACATTGAGATATGGATCCAGTTTTAGTATCGTTACCCTAAGTCCAGCGCTTTTCAATAAATAACCAATAGAAGAAGCCGTAATACCCTTGCCCAAGCCGGATATAACACCGCCTACTACGAAAATATATTTTACAGGTTTTATCGGGTTCATTGATTTGATTCAAATTGATTAAGATCTCCCTCAGTATCAATTCCTCGATAAGGATAATCAGTTAATACTACTTTTATTGGAATTCCATTGTCCAGTGCTCGTAATTGCTCAAGATTAAATGTGGCCTCATTCTTGGTTTGATCAAGCTTTGTGAATTGTAATAGTATTTCCTTACGGTAACCATACATTCCTACATGTCGGTAATACCCACCTATTTCAAAGTCTTTAGTCTCTCGACGAAAGGCGGAAGCAAACCCGTTTCCATCAATCATCACTTTTACTGAATTTGGATTTACATAATCAAAATTATCTATTACTGTACTAGCTACAGTTGCCATTTCTACATATCCATCCTCGAATGTATCGATTAATTGATTCACGATTGCTGGATCAATCATTGGTTCATCACCTTGGATATTAATTATAATATCAGCATCGATGTCTTTTATAACTTCAGCAACCCGGTCAGTTCCTGATAGGTGTTCTGGTCCAGTCATCTGAATGTTTGGTTTATAAGATTTTAGTGCTTCCTCAGTTTCATTACTGTCTATGGCGATGATTACATCATCCAGTTTATCTGCTTCTTTAGCACGATCATATACATGCATCACCATAGGTTTATCATTAATGGGGGCTAGTATCTTATTGGGAAAACGTTTCGAGTGTAAGCGCGCTGGTATAACGCCAATGACCACGGTCAGGACGTCTTTCCTATCATCAACAAATAAATAATGTACAAGTTTGCCATTTCAATTTTCCCGAAATCAAGAAATAAAATTTATTAAATCCATTTATCATTAAAGAGGGAAAAATAGGGTTTATTCATAGCGGAGAGATTCAATTGGGTCAAGATTAGCAGCTCGCCAAGCAGGATAGATGCCGAAGCCAATACCAATTGCCGAACACACTACTAAGCCATAAAATGCCCAATCGAGTGGTATAACAGCCGGAATATTAAATAAAAAAGAAACTATATTGCCTCCTGCAATCCCAAGTATTACACCAACAATTCCTCCAAACTCGCTCAAAAATATTGCCTCAGTTAGGAATTGAATAAGAATATCGCGGCGAGTGGCTCCTATTGCCTTACGAACACCAATTTCTTTGATACGGTCAGTCACAGATACAAGCATTATATTCATAATACCAATACCTGCAACTAACAGAGCAATAACGCTGATTGATAAAGCAAATAATTTTATTCCTTTAGTAAAACCTGAAAAACGTTCTATCAAATCTGCATTTGATACAATCTCAAAGTTATTTTCATCACCGGGCGGTACTTTTCGTATTGCCCGTAAAATACCAACAGCTTCATCCATCGTTCTGTCATATTCCTCTGCTGATGGTGCTTCCACACTAATAGCTAGAGTTGTCCAGCGATTTTTAAAGTGCTGTAAAAAGTTGGTCATAGGAATTGCGATATAATTATCTTGACTACTACCAAACATTTCTCCCTTGCGTTCAGTAACACCTATTACGGTATAATTAAGCCCCCTAATTTGAAGACTCTTCCCTAACGGGTCTTCAAAAGGGAATAACCTATCAACCACATCCATACCAAGAAGACAAACATTTCTTGCTGAATGAACATCATCTGCAGTGATATTTCGACCATCAGCAATATAGGTATTATAGGTCCTCACCGTACCTTCGTCTCCCCCAATCAGTTCTATGGACCTTTTGACTGTTTTATCGCGATATTTAACATTACGAGCACTTACATCTTCCGATACACTTACCAAAATTGGTAGCTTTGCCCTTCTTTTAAACTCTTCGTATTGGGGATAATCAATATTTTTTCGATTGCGATACTTCTCATCTCCATGGTCAGTCATTATTGCTGGCCATTTTTGAATTACAAAAGTATTAGTACCAAATACATTTAATCCTGACTCAACTGAAGATTCCAATGTTCGTATAGCTGTCATTACACCAATAACAGAAAATACTCCAATGCTGATACCAAGCAATGTCAATATTGAACGTAATTTATTCTGCCGTATTGCATCTATAGCCATCCGAAAGCTTTCTTTGATACCATTTTTTACACTGCGAAGATTTATCATGGTTTACTCATACCGTAAAGCTTCAATGGGATCCAGACGTGCAGCCTGATATGATGGAATTAAACCAGATATTACACCAATTAAAACACTCATAATTATAGAACCAAAAGCCAACCACAAAGGCAACGTTGAAGGAAAAAATTTATTTATAAAAAAACTAGCACCGAAAGCCAATGATAACCCCAAGATTCCACCAATGATGCATATAGTAATTGCTTCCAAAAGAAATTGACTTAATATCATATTTGAAGTAGCTCCTATAGCCTTACGAACACCAATTTCACGGGTTCGTTCCTTTACAGACACAAACATAATATTCATTATCCCAATGCCCCCAACAACGAGTGAAAGAATTGTAATAAATATACCTGTGCCGCCAATTGCATATTTTAAAGAATTGTATTGTGTTTCGAATGCTTTTGTCTGATTAATTGCAAAATCATCTTTCTCTCCTGGTTTTAACCCCCGGATACTCCGCATAACTGCATGTATCTCATCTTTAGCTTCTTCGATAAGATTTTCATTAACTTTTATACTGATACGCATAAATCCACGTTTAGAAAATAATCGTGTGTATGCACCCAATGGTAAAATTGCTTGATTATCGACGCTAAATAGACCAAGAAATTTTCCTTGTTTTTCTAGGATGCCTATTACTCTGAATTTAATTCCATCAATTTTTATATATTTTCCAATCGGATTTTCATATTCAAAAAATGCATCTTTTATATCATTACCTATTATAGTTACTCTGGCGCCTGACCTTTCTTCACCATTGCTGAAAAATCGGCCTAGTTGAATATCTTCCGTGACAGTTTCCATATAATCAACATTTGTACCAAAAATCTGTGTTTGGGTGGTTTTGTCACCAAATGATAATGTAGAACTACGCTGCATTACCGGTGAAACCGCTAAAGCATAATTAGATTGTTGTCGAATCTTATCTTCATATTCGAGACGCATACGGGGCCTGTTTCTTACTTCCCACCACTCCATATCACTAAACCATTCCCATCGGCTTATATACAAAATATCTTTGCCAAGCCAAGACATGCTTTTTTCAAATGATCTATCTAAACCTGAAATAAGAGTTCCCATAACTGTCACAGATAACACGCCAATTACAATACCCAGCGCAGTGAGAATTGACCGGGATTTATTGGCAAATATTGAACCCAGTGATATGCGAAAATTTTCCCAGAAAAGTGCAATCATAAAGAAGCTTTTACACTTTTTAATGTATTTAATAAATCCTTAACATCTTTTAAATATCCAGTCCAATCTTGTACCATTCCATTTTCTATATCATCTTTAGTGGCAGTTCTTATCCAGTCTTCATATCTTTTAACTTCATCTTGTAAATATTGAACTGGATTATTTTCTAACATGGATACGATTGATGTATTAGCCTTTAGTTCGGTCTGAACTTGCTTTTCTAATTCTTTTCCCGATAGTTTTGGATCATATTCAATCCAGCTTTCCCTAATAGATCGTTTATTTATATCATAGAAGGTTTTCTTCAGTTTAGACCATTCTCTTATTTCTTTCGATGGTTCTACAGGTCCAGGGGCTATTTTTTGATCTGTGACTTCGACGGAAGTTTCAAAAACAACTTTTTTACCTGATTGTGAATCATTAGTTGGTTTTCCTGTTAATGTCCTGAGTGCTGTTTTAATGGATTCCTCAGAAATTCTTACTTTGCTACTTGTAGTTTTGAGATCATCTTTTATCTTACCATCAAAAAGATTAATAGTACGATCTGCATGATCGGCAATATATTCTTCATGGGTAACGAGAATAATGGTATTACCCTCATTATGCAGATTGTCCAGTATTTTCATGATTTCAACACCACTTTTTGAATCAAGATTTCCTGTAGGTTCATCGGCTAAAAGAATGGAAGGATTATTTACCAGAGCACGGGCAATGGCTACACGCTGGCGTTGCCCTCCAGAAAGTTCATTAGGTTTATGATGCATCCGATCATTAAGACCCACGGCATTAAGCGCTTTTTCCGCTTTTTCTACTCGTTCACTTCTAGAAATATTGGCATAAATCAAAGGCACTTCTACATTCCGAAGCGCTGTGGCCTTGGGCAGTAGATTAAAGGTTTGAAACACAAATCCAATCTTGCGGTTGCGAATAGATGCCAACTGGTTATCATCCATCGCATGGACCAACTCGCCTTCAAATTCATAGACGCCTTCTGTAGGAGTATCAAGGCAACCAATCATATTCATAAGGGTGGATTTCCCAGAACCGGAAGGACCCATAATCGAAATATATTCGTTATAATTAATTGTTAAATCAACACCATCTAACGCTTTAACTTTTTCATCACCGACTTGATAGTGACGTTTTATACCTTTTAGTGAAATTAATGTTTTCAATAGAACCCTTTAATTTTCATCCTTCTTTTTAGTATTTACCTGCGTATTATGAGTTAGGTCCTTGCTTACAGCTTTATAATTGCCAATTACAATTTTTTCATTCTCTTTTAATCCACTTAATATCTCATAGTGGGTTTCACTAGAAACTCCTACGGTCACTGGCCTAATATGAACAAATTGACTACCACGTTTAAATTTCTTTTTATTATCATTTTTTAATTCTGAAATTTTTCCTTCTCTAAGTACACCACTTGGTTCGCCAGCTAATACAAATACTAATTCTTCCAGTTCTTTTTTCTTAGATCCATTCACTGGTTCATCATTCCCATCTGACCAATCCCTTCTACCTTTTCCATCAAAAAGTTTATTTTCTGAACCGAATTCTCTAACAGTTAAACTTTGAATTGGGATCGCAATCACATTTTTTCTTACATCGGTGATAATATTAGCAGTCGCACTCATGCCCGGTCGAATATTTAATGGAACATTTAACATTCGAATTTTTACTTTGAAATTAGTTACTTGTTCTTGGCTTCCAAAATTAGCTGTTTCAGCCATATGAGCAATTTCACTAACTACTCCATAAAATACAGTATCGATATATGCGTCAATTTCAATTTCAGTTGTATCTCCGACAGTAATACTGACAACGTCATTCTCATTAACATCAACGATGACCTCCATCTTACTTAGGTCTGCAATTATCATTAATACATCTAAAGAAAACATGCCTCCCATGGCCATTTCACCCGCTTCTTTATTGATTCTAGTAACAATTCCATTTTGTGGAGATACCAGACGGGCTTTATCCAATGCGTCCTTTGTCACAAGTAAACTTGCTCGCGCCTGGTCAAGCTGACTTTTGGAAATTTCATAGGCGGCCTGAACTGCTTCTAATTCTTGATCAGAAGCAAGCCCCTGTTCATAAATACGATCAACACGTTCTTTATTTGCTTTATCTTGTTTTACTCTTGCGGACGCTGAACGCACGGCAGATAAAGATTGGTCCACACTAGCTTGTAATTGTTTTCTATCAAGTGAAATAACATGCTGATTCTTCTTAACATATTCGCCTTCAACAACAGTAATAGAATCTATAATGGCGGAAGATGTTGCACTGATTTTTACTTCTACTTCCGGTTGAATCTTCCCACTAGCGTTCACTTTTTGAACAACAGCACGTCTAATAACTTTTTCAGTATCCACATTAATAATGCCGGAATCATCCCGGAGTATATTCGCCGTTATCATTATTGCAATAATTCCTACAACTAGACTAATAATGATCCATTTTTTCTTCTTTTTTGTAAATTTATTATTTGCCACAATTTACTCCTGTTATTACTCTAAATCTGAATCCAATGTGCCCAACAAAGCTTTCAAATTAGCTTGTTCAATTAAACTATCATGTTTACTCCGTATCAAAGAAGATCGTGCGCTAACTACCGAAACTTGCGCATCAAGCACCTCTAAAATAGTAGCAGATCCCAAGCTATAGCGTTGCTGGGCTAATTTTAAATCCTCCTCGGCAGAACTCAACACCGTTTCATTAATTGGGATGACTTCCTGGTAATTATTAAGTCTGTCTAAAATCCCATGTAGTTGCACCGATAGGTCTTGAAGTTGGGTCAAATATTCTGATTCCTGTTTTTGCACATTCAATCTGGCTTGCTGGATCCTGGTTGAAAGTGTATTCCCTGTATAAATTGGAATCGATATGGATAAACTAATATTCCTACGCCAGTTTTCATCCCATTCGTCAGATAGAGTTTCTAAGTCTTCAGCATTACCAGAATAATTTGCACTAGCATTTATATTTGGCATGCGAGCACCTTTAGTGATCTTTTCGCTGAACTCCGCATTTGTGATTTGGCGCTGTTTTGCTAAAACACTGGGGTTTAGCTTCTGAATTGTTTCAAATCCAGTTTCAAAATCCGGTACTGGAACTAGTGCGGCAGCAACGTCATTCACAGTAAAATTTTGGTCACTACCAATAATCCCCATAGCGTTTTTAAGATTTAGGTATGCATTCTCTAAAGCAGAATTATTATTTACCACATCTACACGTGCCTGACCAAAGCGTACTTCAGCTTTAAGCAAGTCGGTTTTACGTGCTGATCCCAATTCAAATCTTTTTTTTGTTAGAGCCAACTGCTGCTGCGAGCTTTTTAAGTTAGATTGAGCTACATCCAAAAGCTGCATAGTTTTTAAATAATTAAAGTAAGTTTGATGAACTCCTCTAATGATATTTATTTTAACCTGTCTATCAAATTGTTCAGCTATTTTATAGCTATTTTTTGACTGAGCAATTGTGTTCCACCAAATACCCCCATCATAGATATTTTGTGATAAGGATATTCCGGTAGATGTACTAGTAAAGTTATTGATATCGCCAAATGTGATTTCGCCTGTCGTTTGATTATATCCACCCTCTTGAGAAGGAAAACTGGATTCACTTGAACTGCCTGAAAACATCAATGATGGTAAAATGTTGCTATAAGACCCCTTCAAAGTCTGCTGTGCAATTTGTAAATCCAACGCCGATGCTTTGAGTGTCTCCTTATTTGAAAGGGCAATTTGAATACAGTCAAAAAGACCTAGAGCCTCCGATTTGACAGATGTAACCAATAAAAATAAAGAAATTAACAGTTTTTGTTTCATTTACTTTACGTGAAAAGGGTGGCAATTCCAGCAAATAAGCTCAATTGAAATAACCAATAAATTGAAATACCTATAATGAATGGTTTAGCATTTTTATTAAAGAAAACTCCCAGGGCAATACCAATAAGTACAATGCGCCAGACACTGAAAAGATCCAGACCCGCCAATAAATTGTAAATGAATGTACCCTTTTCTCCGATCCCCAATAAGCCCAGTCCAGTATAAACCTCAATGGACCATTTAGATAACATTAATGGTGTTTTTACTATTGTCTCCAGCACAGTAACAAGGTAGGCATAGGAAATATAGGGTAACAGTTCAGAGTAGTTTGCTGATTCACCAAAAAAGAATTTGACGATAAGTAACACAATTAATGTGAAAAAAATAACTCTCAAGGGACCAGCTAAAATATTGGACAACCACATTATTGCTACAGATACTGTACCAGGGTTTTCAAAAGATTCATACACATTTTCCACCGCCTCTTCTTTTTGTTCATCAGGTATCTGTGAACTATTCTCAATCCACTCTATTGATTGTTCTAACTGTACATCATAATAAAGGTCTTTAAGTACCACTAAGCTTATTGATCCCACCACCATTAGCACCACCAAGGGCATAGCGCAGGTTTGCCAGTTGTTTTTTTCCTTCAATTCATTAAAAACATATTCAGGATCTGTAAAAGTATTTATAAATGATGCGAATAATTGCATGGGTCCTTTTCCTCGATTAGGAAAATAAATTACGAAATATAATCGTCTTTTATTTGATATAAATAATCGAGAGCCTTTTTATGATCATTATCAATCTTACCATCCAAGATAGCTTCTTCAATAGCCTTTTTTATTTGCCCAACTATTTTCCCTTCTTGGATAGCACATATTTCCATGATTTCATGACCTCGCACTGGTGATTGAAATGCGCTAAAGGAATCTCTTTCCTGCACATTTTTCATTAATTCATCTACATGCTCAAAATTCTGCATATACTTTTTTACTTTTTTGGGATTTTTTGTTGTGATATCTGCTCTACATAGTGTCAACAAATCATCAGTATCATCACCTGCTGCGACCATTAACCGCCGTATAGCTGAATCTGTTACACCTTTTTTTGCCAGCGCGATAGGGCGCAAATGCAATAATGTCATTTTTTTTAAGTAAGCCCCTAAGTTATTCGATAGCTTCATGCGCTGAAC
>JBJKZU010000013.1:0-12911 GCA_045569095.1 Fidelibacterota bacterium | reverse complement strand
AATCATAGTATTTGATTCTGATAGCAAAACCATCTTTTCTAACCCAGCATAACCAATTGCAGTAATTTCAATTAATGCACTATCACCCTTATTGCCTGAAAAAGAAAATATACCGCTAGGGCCTGAAACAGTACCTTCATTATCTTTATGTTTTATTTTTATATTTGCTTCTACAATAGGCATTCCAGTTGATGAATCAACTACTTTCCCTACAAATATATCAGCATTCACTAATTGAATTATTACTATAAGCAGAATCGAGAATCTATACATTATTTTTCCTTACGAGTTTTTTTATTATATATTTAATTTTGAGTTGAAATTTTTTTCCAGCTTATAAAAAGCCCACTAGAAACAGTTATCCAAGATAATAATTCAATTAAACTTGGATCACCATTATAACCAAATAACCCTTTCATCAATGCTCCGATATAACCCTTATCATGAAACAACGGATATGTACCATCAGCATTTTTGGGCGGATTTATATCCCATATACGTCCATAATCAGGAATTATACCTGCAGATTCAAGTTCATGAACACCATAAGCAAGCATACCAGAAGCAACAAAAATGAGCAATACAGAACTGACATTAAAAAAAGTTTTTAAAGGAACATTTTTCCCTTGAATAAAAATAATATAACCTATACTTAATGCTAAAAGTCCCCCTAAAAGGGATGCAGCGATTGAAACCCCACCTTGTTTTATGATAAGTCCATAAATAAATAATATAGTTTCAATTCCTTCCCTAAATACTGAAATAAATGCCAAACCAAAGATGCCATAACCCATCTTTTCAGGTGATATAGCTAATTCCGCCTTTTCCTCTAATTCAGCAGCTATATTTTTATTTTTAGCCATCCATATAATCATAGTACCAAGAACAGTTGCAGCTACAATCATTATGACACCTTCGAATAATTTTTCTGCTTGCCCGGAAAAACCGCCTAATAATACCTGGAAAACCACAGAACCAACTACGCTAGCTGCTAGCGCTAAATACACACCTTTCCAAAGTTGTTTAATGTTATTTCGCTGATTTGTTTTATTTAAAAAAGTGTAGAGTATTCCTATAATTAAGGAGGCCTCAAGTACTTCTCTAAATACAACTATAAATTCTGCCATAATTAATAATTATTAAAAAAATATTTTGCTTATCCAGGAAGTTTCTAATTTTTTTTAACTGATATTTACAGAAAAGCTAAAACTTCCTATATAAGATATATTAATGTTATTGAGATTTAGTCTCATTAAAGATAATGATTTAACAGTTTACAAAGCAAGATATAATTATGAACTCAAATTTTAAATAATATAAATGGGGATAATAATTCCAACTTTATTCACTATGGTTCTGACTTGCGTCTCTTCACAAATCATGCTCATATTCCCGCTGTTCTCTTTGGCCCTGGTGATCTTCGTCTCCCCCACGCGACCAATGAGTATGTGGAAATTGATGAAGTGTTAAAGACAATAAAAATTATTTCAAACATGATCGTAGATTGGTGAAGGGGTACTTTTGATTAAGAAATTTGGATGCCAGAACATGGTAGACCCTATCCAACGCGTTTTAATTAAGCATCCAAAAGATGCATATCAAAATCAGACCAAGGTAAGTGAACAATCACCCCAACTAAATTATTTTGGCGTGCCTGATTTCGAAAAGGCACAAGCTGATTATGAAGAGTTAGTAGGTATTTTAGAATCATATGGCGCTGAAGTTCATTTTTTACCGGCTGATTATACTACTTCTTTAGATTCGGTTTACACACATGATCCATGCGTCATTTCAAACGGTGGCGTAATCCTGTGTACCATGGGTAAGAAAGCACGAATTCCTGAATCAGAAGCAATGGAATCTTATTTCAAAGCTATAGGTGTTCCCATTCTTGGGCGCATTGAGTCTCCAGGGACTTTAGAGGGCGGTGACGTAGTTTGGATTAATGAAAACACCGTTGCAATAGGAGAAGGGTATCGAACAAATTCAGAAGGGATTCGCCAATTTGAAAAATTACTTGGAAACCACGTGGATGACGTCATTTCTGTGCCACTTCCACATTGGACAGGTCCTGGGAATTGTCTCCATCTTATGAGTAATGTATCTCCAATTGACCATAATATTTTTTTGGTGTATTCCAGATTGCTTCCGGTTTCATTTCGCAAATATCTTCTCAACCGTCAAATTAAACTTATTGAAGTCCCAGATGAAGAATATGATTCAATGGGCTGCAATGTATTGGCGGTGGCACCACGCAAAGTAATTATGATCAAAGGTAATCCCATTACACAGAAACTGCTCGAAAGTGAAGGAGTGGAAGTTCACACCTACGATGGATCAGAGATCTCGATTAAAGGTGCAGGCGGCCCTACATGTCTGACTCGTCCATTTTTTAGATCTGCATCATGAGCTACAACAAGCAGTTCAATGCAGAAACACAACTTAAACTTTCGCCGTTCTTTGACCGCACATCTAAATTAAATGAGTCTCAGGAATGGCGACGGTGGTCGGGATATCTATCTGCCACCAATTATGAACTCACTCATGAAAATGAATATTTCGCCATCCGCACCAAGGCTGCTCTTTTAGACATCACTCCTCTGTATAAATACCTCATAGAAGGACCTGATGCCCAGCGGTTCCTAAATCGATTGGTGACAAGAAATATTAATATTTGCAAGGTGGGACAGGTCATGTATACACCGTGGTGCGATGAAGATGGAAAGGTAATAGATGACGGCACGGTTCAACGATTATCTGAACGCAAGTTTCGTATCACCAGTGCTGAACCAAATTTAGAATGGTTAGGCCACAATTCCTCGAGTATGGATTTAATTATTTCGGACGATTCAGTTACTACCGCCGCAGTGGCACTCCAGGGGCCCAATTCAAGGGATATTCTTAATGCAGTTTCCAATGATTCCCTGAATAATCTCAAATTCTTCTGGATGATGAATACAAATTTCGGGGATATCCCTGTATCCATTTCCCGTACCGGATACACCGGTGACCTGGGGTATGAAATATGGATGGACCCTAATGATGCTTTATTTATTTGGGATCTGCTTTTGGAAAAAGGGAAACCATATGGCATCACCCCTACTGGACTCCAGGCTCTAGATATAGCTCGCATAGAGGCAGGTCTGATTCTATTAGATGTAGATTATATTTCATCCCGCCACGCCATTATTGAATCCAGAAAATCGTCTCCCTATGAATTGGGGCTGGGTTGGGCAGTGAAATTGGATAAAAATTATTTTATCGGCAAACAGGCTCTGGAAAGAGAAGTAACCCGCGGTTCAGAATGGGAATTCGTGGGCATTGAGATCCAATGGACTGAACTGGAAAATCATTATCGAAATGTTGGTCTTGCCCCAGGACTTCCTTCTACTGCCTGGCGGACAAGTACACCTTTATATAATAAGCACGAACAGGTGGGCTATGCAACCAGCGGTGCTTGGTCACCGATCTTAAAAAAATACATCGCTCTTGCCCATATAAAATCGGCGTATGCCATTGAAGGTACCAAACTGCAATTTGAATTAAAAGTCGAGCACTTCCGAAAACTCACAGCCGCAAAAGTGGTAAAAACGCCGTTTTTTGATCCGGAAAGGAAACGTTCTTGCCCAAGTTAGAGAAATATGATGCTATTGTGATCGGCGGCGGACACAACGGACTTACGGCCGCGGCATACCTATCCCGTGCTGGTAAAAAGGTGCTGGTGCTTGAGCGTCGTTATATTTTAGGTGGTGCCGCGGTTACAGAAGAAATTTTTCCTGGATTCAAATTTTCAGTTTGCTCATATGTGGTGAGCCTCATGAAACCCACTGTGATGCGAGAACTCATGCTTCCGGAATTTGGGTTAGAGTTGTTGCCCTTAGAAAGTACTTTCACACCGCTAGATAATGATTATCTCATTCGGACAGCAGACCCGGATGAAACTTACCGTGAGATTGCCCGCCATTCATTGCGGGATGCAGAAGCCTATATGCGCTTCGGGCCACTAATGGGACAGATCGGAATGGCAGTCCGACCCATCCTAGAAACAATTGCACCAAACGCAATTAGACCATCCCTATCAGATTTAATTGCCGGTAAAAGATTATTAAACCATTTCAAAAGTCTCACATCCGAACAATTCGAATATTTGACAAAACTAATGACAATGAGTTCAGCAGATTTTTTAGATGAGTGGTTTGAATTTGAGCCCCTTAAATCTACCATGTCTGCTAGCGGAATTACCGGAACCTTAATGGGGCCTCGCTCTCCAGGATCAGCCTATGTGATGCTTCATCACTATATGGGCGATATCGATGGATCCTTCCGAGCCTGGGGATTTCAAAGGGGTGGGACCGGTGCTGTGAGCATGGCCATTGCACGCTCTGCCCAGCATTTTGGTGCAGACATTATGACTGAAGCTCCGGTAGAAAAAGTCATTGTCAAAAATGGAAAAGCGGTTGGCGTGGCCTTAGAAAATGGTGATGAATACACATCAGATATTGTTATTTCCGGTCTGGATCCAAAACTCACATTTTTGAAAATGTTGGATGAAAGCGATCTTCCGTCCGATTTTGTGACGGATATCAAAAATTTCCGTATTCGTGGATCATCCGGAAAAGTCAATCTGGCCCTAGATGGATTGCCCAATTTCACCTGCCTGCCGGGAGAAGGCCACCATCTGCGGGGGGCAATCATAATCAGCCCAAGTTATGAATATTTAGAGCGAGCTTATGATGATGCCAAGTATGGAAATTTTTCTCAAGAACCTTATTTGGATATTATCCTTCCTTCGGTCCTTGACCCAAGTATGGCACCACCGGGAAAACATGTTATGTCTTGTTTTGTTCAGTATGTGCCTTACAATATAAAAGGTGGCTGGGACGATCAAAAACGTGAGGCATTCGGTGATGCAGTTATCAACGCCCTTGCTCGATTTGCTCCAAATATAAAAGATATTATCCTACATCGGCAGGTACTGACACCTGCAGATCTTGAATCAACTTTTGGCTTAACGGAAGGTAATATTTTTCATGGTGAACTATCATTGCAGCAACTTTTTGCTCTGCGACCAGCTGTACAATGGGCTGATTATACTACACCAATCAGGGGCTATTATCAATGTGGGTCAGGTACCCACCCTGGTGGTGGCATTACTGGCTCTCCTGGTGAAATGGCTGCTAAAAAAATACTGAGTAAATGGTGATGGAAAATTATGATGTAATTATAGTTGGTAGTGGCATAAACAGTCTTGTTTCAGCTACAGTGTTAGCTCAAGCTGGAAAAACAGTACTTGTATTAGAATCCCGGAACCAAATAGGCGGTCAGGCTGGAATAGAAGAATTTGCACCTGGATTTAAATGTAATCTTATAAATGATGTGATAAGATGGATAGATCCAAGAGTTATAAAAAAACTTAATTTGGATATCCATGGTCTAAATATTTTTTCGCCAGAATTAGTCAGGATAACATTAGATATAAATAAAAAGCATATTTCATTTTACAGGGATCCAGATAAAACAGCGGCATCTATTGCAGAACAATCCGAAAAGGATGCGAAAGTGTGGCCAGATTTCAATAAATATATTGATGCGCAAACCCAGTTTTTAGCTTCTCTCTACGAAATCACGCCACCAAACCTTCCTCATGCAGGCTTGAAAGATTTGTGGACTATGCGATCCATGATGAAACCATTAAGAAAAAATGGCACTAGTGGCTTGGTTGACTTTATCCGAGTAGCGGCCATGATGATGCCAGAGTTAATGGATGAGTGGTTTGAATCAAAGTTAGTTCGTGGTGCAATTTCAGCAGCTGGAATCACGCTGATTAACCAGGGGCCGTTTTCCGCGGCTACGGGTTTAAACCTTTTACATCAGCATGTCCATTGTTCAGGTGTTTTTCATAATATACATTTTGTTAAAGGTGGCTCAGGAAAACTTGCAAAAACTCTGGCCTTGTCTGCCCAATCTGCGGGCGCAGTTATTCGCACAAAAGCAAAGGTTGATTCTATCAATATTAACGATGGTATTTGTTCTGGTGTCAAAATAAACAATGGCGAGGAAGTTTCTGCAGACATCGTATTATCGGGCCTTGATCCAACAAATACATTTATAAATCTGATTGGCGCAGAAAAATTAGACCCGGGTTTTTATACGCAGATAAGGAACATTAAATATCGAGGAAGCACTGCACGAGTTCATTTTGCGCTTAAACAACTGCCAGAAATACCGGGCGTTAATCCTGAAGAAATGAACACAGTATTTGCTATCAGCCCAACAATAAACTATCTGGAACGAGCTTTTGACGTAGCCAAATATGGAAAAATTGCAGAAAATCCTTTTATTGTTTTTACAATCCCAACCATCAATGAACCAAAATTTGCACCGGATGGAAAACATGTTTTATCTGCCACAATTCAATATGTTCCATACCATTTGAAAGTGGGATCGTGGGATAATAATGCAAAAACTCAATTAACAAATAATGTAATACAAACTATAGAAAATTATATCCCTAAATTTTCATCCCTAATTGAATCATCTGTATTATATACACCTGTAGATTTTGAAAGTTTATTGGGCCTAACAGAAGGATCATTTTGTCATGGTGATTTGACCTTAGATCAATTCTTTTTTATGCGTCCTACAATTAGTTCATCACAATATAAATCACCCTTTGAAAATTTATACTTGTGTGGTTCAGGGACCCATCCTGGTTGCGGCCCTAATGGATCAAGTGGATTCAACGCCGCTTTGGAGGTATTAAGGAAATGACGTTTCTTAAAACTGCAGATACTTTAAATCCAGGATCACGTACTTTATCAAGAAAGTATTACACCAAAAAGGAAATTCTTAAGCAAGAATACAAGAATATTTTTCTTAATCATTGGATCTGTGCTGGTCGCGAAGAAGATATTGCTAATCCCGGTCACTATATTACACTGGATATTGGGGATGAGAGCGTAATTATTTTGAGGGATAATAAAGGAATACTAAAAGCATTTTTTAATGTTTGCCGCCACCGTGGCACTAGGATCTGTCAAAATAATAAAGGGGTATTTTCAAAAACAATTCAATGTGGTTACCATGGCTGGACTTATAATCTGGGTGGCAATTTGGTTGGAGCTCCGCATATGGATAATGTAAATAATTTCAATAAAGAAGATTACCCCCTGCATTCTGTTGCCATCGAAAAATGGGGAGGGTTTTTGTTCATTAATCTTGATAAAAATCCTGAAAATTTTGGAAAATTATTTGAACCAATACTTGATCGTTTTTCTTCATGGAATTTGGATAACCTTGCTATAAAGGAATCGCGGATTTACAACGTAAGCTGTAATTGGAAACTAATAATTCAAAACTTTTGTGAGTGTTACCATTGTCCAATAATTCACCCTCAATTAGCTAAGATTCATAATTACATGGGAGGCCGAAATGATTTTTACGAAGGACCTTTTCTTGGAGGATACATGAATTTTAATGAAGGAAAAGAAAGTATTACAACAAGTAGTGAATTATGTTGTCCACCTATAAAGGGAGTGGTTGGTGATGATCTCCGGCGTGTGTATTATTATTCAATTTTCCCTAATTTGTTATTAAGCCTGCACCCTGAATATGTGATGTGTCATACCGTTTGGCCTGTTGGGATAAAAAAATGTACGGTGAAGTGTTCCTGGCTATTTTCCAAAGATATCGTCAATTCGAATAAATATACCACTGAAGATGCGATTGACTTTTGGGACAAAACAAACAAACAGGATTGGGCTATTTGTGAATTATCTTATCTAGGCATTCAATCTAAAAAATATGAACCGGCACCTTATTCTGGTCAAGAAAGTCTATTAGCAGCATACGATAATTATTATTTACAACACTTTAGAAAGTAAAGCTGACTATTAATTTTCAGTTTCTCTGCGTACATTTTAGTATTCATTAATAAAGGAAGTTTCACTATGAAAAATAATCTCTCTGGTAATGGTGCATATATAGTATCACAATTAACCGGCCTGGTATTATTGCGCGTATTAATTGGGTGGCATTTTTTATATGAAGGGGTATCTAAATTGATTAATCCCTATTGGAGTTCTGCCGCCTATCTGCTTGATTCCAAATGGATTTTTTCTTCATTAGCTAAAACAATTGTATCAAACCCTACATTATTAGGAATTTCCGATTTTGTGAATATGTGGGGTTTGACTTTGGTTGGCGCCTCACTCCTGCTAGGTCTATTTAGTCGCTATTCAGCTTTAGTGGGAATGGGATTTGTATTAGGTTATTATCTTTTTGCGCCTCCTTTTTTAGGTTTAGAATACTCTAGACCGGGAGAAGGTAGTTATATTATTGTAAATAAAAATTTAATCGAAGCCTGTGCTCTGTGGGTACTGTTTACATTTCCTACAGGCCATGTAATTGGTTTGGATCGATTTTTTACAAAATCAGGATCAAATTAAAAGGAGATGCAAATATGAGTGAAAATAATAATATGGATCGCCGTGAGCTAATAAAAGGGCTTGCTACTGTACCAGTTTTTGGTCTCTTTCTTGTAAAACTATGGCAAAAGATGCGCCGAGACGCCATAAAAAAATCAAATATCCTTTCTAATCTGGTTCAAGAAAATTCTGTTCCTACTGTTATCAAAAATCTTTCAGATAGTAAACACTTAAATATAGGAATCATTGGTTATGGTGGTCGTGGTGCTCACCTTATTCGTGGTGCTGGTTTTGCCACAAAAGGTTGGACGGATACAGTAGCTGAAAATGCCAAAAAAAATAAATTGGATAAACAATTTGAAACGTATATGACCCAGGAAGATCTAAATTGCTCACTTATAGGTGTCTGTGATCTTTTTGATGTTCGTGCAAATCAGGGTTTAGACGCATCAAAAAATGAGGTCCGCCCGGGAGGTAAACCTCAAAAACCGGCAACTAGGTACCTCCACTATACTGAATTATTAGCCAATGACGAAATAGATGCTGTAATTGTTGCTACTCCTGATCATTGGCATGCTCGAATCTCTATGGAGGCTGCAAAGGCGGGAAAACATGTTTATTGTGAAAAAGGATTAACCAGGACTTTTGATGAAGCCATCGCCTTACATGATGTCGTTAAAGAAACTGGAATTACTTTTCAACTAGGTCACCAAAATAGGCAAGTAGAAGCCAATGAAAAAGCAAAACAGATTATTCGTCAGGGCTTACTAGGCAAGGTTAATCTGGTCGAATTAGCAACAAATCGTAATTCTCCTTGGGGAGCATGGGTTTGGAACATTCATCCAAAAGGCAATGCCAAAACCATTGATTGGGATACATTTCAAGAACCGTCGCCAAATAAATTTCCCTTTGGTGAGGAAGCTCTTAAACGATTTTTTCGATGGCGTTGCTGGTTTGATTATGGTACTGGTCTTTCTGGTGATCTTCTATCTCACGATTTTGATGCTATTAACCAAATCATGGACTTGGGAATTCCAAAGTATGCTTCATCTACGGGTGGAATCTACTTTTACAAAGATGGGCGAGATGTACCAGATGTTTGGAATGCAACTTTTGAATATCCTGATAAAGATCTGACCCTTTTATACAGTGCAACATTGTCCAGTAATGATCCTCGTGGTAATCGAATAATGGGACATGATGCAACGATGCAGATGGGTGGACAAAGTGGAGGTGGGTCCATTCATGGTTTCATTGTAACAGCAGATTCCGAATCAACTCAATACAAAGAACGTCTTGAAAAAGGAATTATTAATACAAAATATCCGATTTATACGTATTCACCAGGCTCGAAACAAATTGATGGTGTAACATCAGCAACTTCAAGATATTTTGCTAATAAAGGCCTTTTATATACATACAGAGAAGGTAAAAGGGTCGATCCAACCCATTTACATATTAAGGATTGGTTAGATTCTATCAGAAATGGCAGTCAACCAAAATGTAATATAGATGTTGCGCTCCATGAAGCTGTTGCCTGTCATATGGCTACAGAATCCTATTTCCAAGGTCGTCGCATTGAGTGGGATCCGAAAAAGCGTGCTTTAGTTTAAATTTGTCATTTAAATAAAAAAAACGATTAAATCCCATGATCATTACTGACTGGGAAATAGCAAATAATCAAATAGATCACTGGAAAAAAGCAGGTTCCACTATTGTTTTCACAAATGGATGTTTTGATATAATCCATAGAGGACATATTGAATTACTTTCTGCAGCAAAAAAGAAAGGAGATCGTCTTGTTGTGGGCTTAAATGGTGATCAATCTGTAAAACGCCTCAAAGGAAATGATCGACCACTTCAGTCTGTTGAGGATCGAGCCATGATTTTGGATGCCATTAAATCAGTGGATATGGTAGTTAGCTTTGAAGAAGATACTCCAGAAAAAATTATATTACATTTCTTACCAGATATTCTTGTAAAAGGAGGAGACTATACCACTGATACAATTGTTGGTGCAGATACAGTGATTGCTAATGGTGGAACCGTAGAAACTATTCCATTAATACCAAAAAAAAGTACTACAGCACTTTTAGATCAGATTAACAAGTCAAAGAAATAAAATGAGATTAATCTCTTTTATTGCTATCGCTTGGTCTTTACTACTAAGTAAACCCTTTTTCCAGGAAACGTCTATTTTCCCTTTCCAGAATAAACACGCTCATGCTAGTAGTATAGTTGAGACCCCCAATGGAGATCTTTTAGCCTGTTGGTTTTATGGCTCAGGCGAAAGAACTGCAAATGATGTGTTAATACAGGGTAGTCGTTTAAAAAAAGGAACTAAAACTTGGGAATCTGTTTTCGAGATGGCAGACACTCCAGAACTTCCCGATTGTAATCCAGTACTTTGGATTGATAAAAAAGATAAATTATGGCTTTTCTGGATAGCTGTCCGAGCCAATCGTTGGGAGAACTCAATGTTACGTTATCGTACATCAACTAACTACATGAGAAAAGGTGAACCTGAATGGAGTTGGCAGGATGATATAATTTTAAAACCGGGTGACAAGTTTGCGGAAGCAATACAAGCCGGTTTTGATCATCATGTTGATGAACCTATGTGGGCGGAATATTCCTTACCATATTCAAAGTTGATAGTCAAAGCCGCAAAGGAACCAGAAAAACGGCAAAAAGGCTGGATGACACGTATACACCCAATCAGTTTAAGTTCAGGTCGGATATTGTTACCATTATACTCCGACGGTTATAATATTTCAATCGTTGCCATAAGTGATAATCAGGGAAAAAATTGGAAAGCAAGTAACCCAATTGTTGGGTTAGGCCCTATACAACCTACTTTAGTCCCTAAAAATAACGGTAGTATTGTGGCTTATATGCGTGATTCAGGCCTTGAACCCAAACGTATCCTAAAAAGTATTTCTGAGGATAGCGGAGAGACTTGGTCCTTTGCAACAGATACCCAAATACCAAATCCTAGTTCTAGTGTCGAAGTATTAGTACTAAAAAATGGTCATTGGGTTATGGCTTGTAATGATACTGAGGAAGGTCGCCACCAAATGGCAATTTTACTATCTTCCGATGAAGGTACTTCATGGCAATGGAAACGCTACATTGGACAAGCTCCGAAAAACAGAAATATCAGCTTTTCCTATCCTTCATTGATACAATCATCTAATGGTTTGATCCATATTTCCTATTCTTTTAAAACCAATGAAGGAAAGACAATCCAGCATGCATCATTCAATGAGGAATGGATCACCGTAATAACACGATGAAAAAATCCCCCTGCTCGCCAGAACAAGGGGATTATAAATAATAAAAAATAAATCTTTTTTCCTATATCAGCGCAATAAAAGCATCTTCTTTCTTGCGATATACTTTTCAGAACGCAGTTCATAAAAATATACACCGGATGATACTGGTTGTCCGGACATATCCAGGCCATTCCATTCAGTTCTATGGTGGCCAGCGTCCATTGCGCGATTAATAAGTATATTGATCCTTTTTCCTAACAAGTTATAAATAATCAGTGTTGCTTGACCAGGTTCAACTAGATCAAAAGATATTCTTGTTGAGGGATTAAATGGATTAGGATAATTCTGTGATAAATTATATTTAACCGGTATCCCATCCTGTGCAATTACACCTAAATTGGTTGTACTGAACGAAACCATCTCTGAAGTATCTGGATAACTACAAGAAATATTAAGTATTTCTGGATCCATTGATGTCCCAGGGAGATCTAAAGCGCCTAATCCAAAAGATATCGTGGCCGGCAATGAGGCTAATCCATCAGTAGCTTTAAAAGTAATATGGAAAATAGAACCTTCAACCCCATCACCACTTGTGTGAGCCCGTGATGTACTATAAGCCATAACACGAATAAAATTATCCATTTCATTCGCTAATAATGTCATTGTCTCAATGACATTAGGAGTAGTTGGATCATCTAAGTCCATTAGTTTATCGCCCTTTATGACTTCACCACCTTGGTCATAGCTGAGGGCTGATCCAGCATCATGATAGATATCTATTTGTGCGCCGCGAATTGATTCATTATCCACCAGCATAAATGAAAGCGTAAGACTAGAATCCTCTTCGATACCTGAAAGCTCAGAAGCAAAACCAATACAACCACAAAGCCCAGTGGCAATTACCTCATTAAACGTGGGATTAGGGGATCCATTGGGTAACAATGTCCTTAAGTCTGTGTGATATGAAGAATCAGACGGACAGTCCAACCCGTAAGCGTACGTACTTAAGGATAAAATAATTGTTAGGTGTAAGGTTATATTTTTTCCCATAATTCTACTCCAAAAAAACGCCCTGGAATGTAAGCTATCCATGATTGAAACAAAATCCAACAATTCTTTATTTCATCATAATCATTTTATGTGTAATCATATCGTTCCCTGCTTGTACAACTAGTAAATATACACCACTCGGTGCAACGGCATTTACATC
>JBJKZU010000012.1:0-12987 GCA_045569095.1 Fidelibacterota bacterium | reverse complement strand
GCACTTTTTTCAATCGGTGATGCACACGCGATCCAGGGCTTGGGAGAAGTCTGTGGCACAGCAATTGAAACACCAATGACAATTACCTATCGGTTGCGGGTATTGAAGGACAAACCGGCGATAAAAGAACCTCAGTATGAGAATGATGAGATTTATGCTGTAACTGGGTTTGGTGAAACTATAGATATTGCTACAAAGAAGGCAGTCAATTATATGATAGATCATCTCGTTGATAATTATGATATAACTGCGGAAGACGCTTATATGCTTTGTTCATTGGTCGGAGATTTAAAGATTGCAGAGGTAGTTGATGTGCCCAATATGCTGGTCACAATGCATTTTCCCAAAAAAATACTCAAGCAATTATAACATAATAATACGTGTATTAGCGAATTTTTAGGGTCTCAATAATATGGGACCCTAATTTTTTGTCTTATTACTATAAATTGACTTTATTTTATTTGTATCAGTACTTTCCCGCCCCACAAATGCTGGATTACAAACAGTTTAATCCGGGGATGAAGACTGTAGGGGGGATTGCTGGTATTATCGCAACAAGTATATTAGCATTCTATTTACTAGTCATTTATTGGCCCCAGTCTGATCCCTACGAAAGTGTGGAAATAAATATTCCGAGAGGGACTAGTCTATCAGAAATAGGTAATATTCTGCAGGATAAAAACGTAATAAATAATAAGCGTACTTTTACGATGGCTGTAAAAACCCTTGGGCATGAAAAAAATATTCCTGCTGGGACATACACGTTGCGTAATGCACGATCCAACCGCGGAATTATTCAACAACTGGTATATGGTGCACCATCATTGAAAAATGTAACTGTGCTTGAAGGTTGGATGATGGATGATATTGCCGGGGAATTAGAGCAAAAAATAGGAATCAATAAGAAAAATTTTTTGCGGTTATGCAAAGACCAGGAACTCGTAAAACTTTTCGAGCTTGATGGGAATTCGTTTGAAGGGTATTTATTTCCGGACACATATTATTTTGCGGAGGGTCTGGATGCTATTGTTGTCTTAACTAAGATGGTAAATGAATTTAAAGAGAATATGACACTATCAATGAAAGTACGAGCTGAAGAATTAGGAATGTCCCAGTTGGAAATCATAACACTAGCATCCATTATAGAAGGAGAAGCTATTTACGATGATGAAAGAGCAACAATTTCAGCTGTATATCATAACCGATTAGAAAAAGGTATGAGATTACAAGCTGATCCAACAATCCAGTATATTATTGAAGATGGTCCACGTAGGTTACTAAATAAAGACCTAAAAATTGAATCTGAGTATAATACATATTTGAATTCGGGTTTACCACCAGGACCAATAAATAACCCTGGGAAAGAATCTTTAATTGCAGCATTGTATCCTGCGGTGAACGATTACATATATTTTGTAGCCCGGGGAGACGGATACCACACTTTTTCCAGAACTGAGAAAGAGCACAACAAAGCAAAACGAAAATTTCAGAAAGTAAGGCGACGTGTACGACAAGAAAAAAACAGCGCAACGGCAGGAGGACCGTAGAATAATTTGGATTTAACATCCTTAAATAATAACCAACGTGCCGCAGTTGAAGCGGTTAATAATCCCGTATTAATATTTGCCGGTGCAGGTAGCGGGAAAACACGTGTATTAGCATATAAAATCGCATATTTATTGGATCAAGGAATTGTCGTCCCTGAAGATGTGTTAGCAGTTACTTTTACTAATAAAGCTGCGGCAGTGATGAGGGAAAGGGTAACCAAATTAATAAAAGATAAACATGTCCCTATAAATATTGGAACCTTTCATTCCATTTGTGCAAAAATATTACGGAATGATATAAAACATTTAGGTTTTACATCAGATTTTGCTATTTATGATGCGATGGATCAAGTTTCCTTATTAAAGGTTGTGATGGCTGACATGGGTGTGCCTAAAAATAGTATTATGCCTAAAACGGTGCGAAACAAAATTAGTTACTATAAGACCAAACTTATTACCCATGATGAGGCTATGAAAACAGCGCGGATAGTCCAAGACCGAACCATAGTAGATATTTACAAAATATATCAAAAAGCTTTAAAGGAAAATAACGCACTAGATTTTGATGATCTGTTGAATTATCCCTTAGAAATATTTAAGGAACACCCCAGAATTCTTGGTAAATATCGGAAAAAATGGAAATATTTACTGGTTGATGAGTACCAGGATACAAACCGAGCTCAATTCTTACTGATTAAAATACTCGCTGAAAAGCATAAACAGATCTGTGTTGTGGGTGATGATGATCAATCAATATATGGTTGGCGCGGCGCCGATATCCGTAACATTCTTGATTTTGGTAATGAGTTCCCAGACTGTGAGGTATTTACTTTGGAGAATAACTACCGTTCAACCCAGCAAATATTGACTGCTGCTACAGCAGTTGTGGAAAATAATAAAGATCGCGCCGATAAAAATTTGTCAGCGATTAATGGAGAAGGTGAAAATCTGGGTCTTATTGAAACCCACGATGAAACGGAAGAAGCTGATGCTGTTATTAGCGCACTGGAAAAAGAAATAAAGATTAACAAGCGCACATTTAATGATTTTGCCGTCCTTTACCGTACAAATGCTCAGTCAAGAGCTCTGGAAGACAGTTTTCTGCGTAATGGCATCCCGTACAAAATAGTAGGAGGTACTCGTTTTTATGAGCGGAAGGAAGTAAAGGATTTACTCGGCTATTTGCGGTTAATAGTTAATTTGAAAGATACAATCTCATTACGTCGGGTAATCAATTTTCCTCCCCGAGGTATAGGTTTAAAGACCGTTGACAAGTGTGTGTTGCAGGCTACTAAAGATAATAAAGAACTATTTGATGTTCTTAAAAATCCTGAACCAATGAACATTCGTGGTAAACAAGATGAATCTTTGGTCAATTTTTATAATCTTATTAAAAAGTATAACGATTTATTAACGAAAATAAATGCCAGTGAACTAGTTCGCGCATTGGTGGACGAAACGGAAATGCTCAAATATTACAAGCGTCAGGATACTATAAAAGATCAGGAACGCTATGAAAACGTTATGGAAGTATTGAATTCTGTTGATGATTTTATGGAAAGAAATCCTGGATCACTCCTGCATGATTTTCTCGAGGAGGTGTCACTGTTAACTGATATAGATGAATGGAACGAAGATGAAAACCATGTAACCATGATGACAGTCCACGCCGCAAAGGGTCTAGAATTTCCAGTTGTATTTGTTACTGGACTTGAAGATGGACTATTTCCATTATCAGGTGCTCTTAACGAAAGGAATTTAATGGAAGAAGAACGGCGCTTATTTTATGTAGCGCTCACACGTGCCCAGCAAATGGTTTACTTGTTGTATGCAACAGAAAGACGGCGGACTGGTTCGGACAGCTGGGCTGGTCTTGTTTCACGTTTTGTGAGGGAAGTGCCGGAACAATTCTTAGAAAACATATCCTTTTCTTCAGCGATGACAAGAAAGATTGTTAGAACAAGAACTGGTAATTTGAGAATGAAGGTGAAACGCACGGTTACAACCTTTGCTGATTTTAAAGTAGGTGACCATGTTGAACATGCTATTTTTGGCGAAGGGGAGATAATGGCATTGAGTGGTAGTGGAGAAAATCAACGGGTAGGTGTTTTATTTAAAGACGGTTTAAAGAAAAAACTCATTGTAAAATTTGCAAAGCTTAAGAAGCTAGCCTAACTCATATAAGTAACCACCTATCCCAACCTCACTGGGATAATAAATACTCATATTTAGCTTGAATGTAGATTCGTTTTATATTACTTTTGAGACTCATTCTCAATAAAGGAAATATCATGGCAACAAATAATCAACTTTTAAAGGATGGTCTAAAAAATGAAGGACTGCGCTACACATTCCAAAGGCAGATAGTATGGGATGAAATTTGTAGAACTGATGATCATCGGGATGCAGAAGACATATATTTTAAAATCAAAATGAGCGGGCAAAAAGTCTCAAGAGCAACGGTTTACCGAACGATTGATGTATTGGTAAAAAATAATTTGGTCCGCAAATTAGAACTAGGTGATGGACGCAACAGGTACGAGAATAAACTCGATAGCAGTCATCATGATCATATTGTATGTATTCAATGCGGCAGAATTGATGAGTTCATGGATGAAAACATTGAAAAACTACAGGATGAAATAGCAAAAAAATATCAATTCAAGATCGTACGGCACATTCACCAATTATTCGGTCTATGCAGGGATTGTACATAATATTATGACGGTGGGGGATTTACAGCAAGGCGACACGGCTGTCGTAAAAATATTTCTTGGTGGTTTGGATACACAATCACGGTTTCTAGAAATGGGAATCTTGCCAGGGGTAGAATTACGATTGGTAAAAATTGCACCATTGGGTGGCACTATTGAGTTAAAAGTCCGCAATTATTATGTGTCGATTCGACAGCAGGATGCCTTAAATATTGTAATTGAAAATTGAATTCAACATTAAACAATGATAACATACCCTGGGTTGCATTAGTAGGTAATCCAAATTCTGGTAAAACAGCAATATTCAATTTATTGACAGGTATGAACCAGAAGGTATCAAATTATCCTGGAATAACGGTTGAAAAAAAGCTTGGTACGGGGGAATTCAATGATGGTACCGTTTACCATTTACTTGATTTCCCAGGTACATATAGCTTAACGCCCGAATCCTTTGATGAGCGAATAGTTGCTGAACAAGTTCTGCAATGGATCCACGGTGAAAATCCGCCTGCAGTTATTGTATCTGTAGTTGATGCTACTAACCTAAGTCGTAATCTTTATTTAACTACACAGCTATTAGATTTAGGAATTCCAATTGTTATTGCATTGAATATGATGGATTTAGTGGCTCAAACTGAAAAAATAGATCCATCATCGTTAAGGCAGTGGTTAGGCGCAGAAGCGGTTGTACCAATGTCAGCACTAAAAAAAAGCGGAATAAATAAAATAAAAGATCAGATTAGAGCCAGCATTTTTACACAAACGGTAAATAATGATATATTTCCTTTGGAAGTAACTAAACCGCTTGAAACAATCCTTACGCCAATTACAAGTCTACTTTTTACAAAATTAGGGTACACTCCTCGATTTGCTGCTGCGCAAGCACTACGCCTTATTACAAGTAAATCAAACTTAGAATTATATAATAGAGCTATTCAGGAAAAACAAAAAATTGATTCTAAAACACTAAATGAATTAAAAGATCTCCAAACAGTTGCCATTCAAGAAATAGAAAAAGAAAAATTAAAACCTAGTTCCCTTGAAGCAATGTTACGATATAAATGGTTGGACGAAAATCTTGTACAGGATCGAAGTGATCAAGCGAGCAAAATAAGAAAAATACATTCAAGTGAAAAGATCGATCAAATCCTTACCCATAGATGGCTGGGTCCAGGAATATTTATCGGGTTATTGTATTTCATTTTTCAATCAATTTTCAACTTTTCAACAATACCAATGGATTGGATAGAAGATGGAGTAAATTGGATCGGGAAAGGTGCGGTAACATTATTGCCCGAGAGTTACTTCCGCGATTTATTAATAGATGGTATAATTGCTGGTTTAGGATCAATACTAATATTTTTACCACAGATTGTAATACTGATGTTCTATCTGACATTATTAGAGGATTCTGGTTATATGGCACGTGTAGCTTTTATGCTTGATCGTGGTATGTCAAAAATTGGGTTACACGGGCGATCGGTACTGCCATTGATGAGTGGTTATGCCTGTGCCATACCCGGGATTATGTCCACCCGAACAATTGATAACTGGAAAGAAAGATTGATTACGATGCTCATTTTACCACTAATGAGCTGTAGTGCCAGGTTACCGGTTTATGCATTGATGATTGGTGCTTTTATACCACCGATTACTGTTGGTTACATTTTTGGTTTACAGGGTTTGATGATGGTTGTAATGTATTTTATTGGTACTGTTACCGCTCTGATACTTGCAAAAGTATTTAGCCTATGGATCAAATCTGAGGGAAAATCATCCTTTGTAATGGAAATGCCGCCATATCGACTTCCTATTTTTCGCTCTGTGTTCAGACAAGTGTTTATCAGGGCAAAACTATTTTTATTCAATGCCGGCAAGATCATTATGGCGATATCGATTATACTATGGTTTTTAGCCTCTTATCCCAAGACAGATAATAGGGGTGAGCAAACGACTATCCATAATAGCTTTGCTGGAAAAATTGGTCACACCATTGAGCCTGCAATCCAACCGCTTGGCTTTGATTGGAAGGTAGGCATAGCCTTAATTACTTCTTTTGCAGCAAGAGAAGTTGTAGTCAGTACGATGGCGACTATTTATAATGTAGAAAACACTGCTGATGACATGGTGCAGCTATCAGATGCGATGAAAAATGATATAAATCCTTCAACCGGCCTTCCGGTTTTTACGCCACTCGTGGCTGTGAGCTTTATGGTATTCTATGTTTATGCAGCGCAATGCATGGCTACGTTTGCAATAATTCGCAGAGAGACCAATACCTGGAAATGGCCAATATTTATGATTACCTATATGAATGTTTTGGCTTACCTGGTTTCATTACTCGTCTATCAGGGAGGCCTTTGGCTAGGTTTCAGTTAATTACTTCAAAATGATTATTAACCCGCAAATCTGGTGATGGTGATAATATTAAATAAATTAAATATTACACCTTGATTTGTTCTTTTTCGATAAGCCATTGTACTGTATCTTTGATTGAATCTTCAAGAGAACGAGGTTGATGCAGTAGTTCATTCTTGGCCAATGTTCCAGGGATTTCCTTGCACTGGACTGCCAAAGTATGGAGACTACCACGACTAAATGACGGTCTCTGTCCAGTCAATTTTAATTTTATTGCTGCGAAAGGCAATGCCAGATAAGCTGTCCAAAAGGGCAAGGTCAGGTATGTAATTCTTCGCGCAAGTAGACTGGCAATTATATCTGTAATTTCGCGAAAGGAGGCCCATTTTCCTGGTAGGATATAATGTTGACCTTGGCGACCCATCTCAACGCAATTAATAGCTGTTTTACATACGTCGCGCACATCAACCCAGTTAAAACCATTATCAATCGCAATGGGCATTTTACCTGTAGCCATATCAATTATCACTTTGCCCATTCTGCTTGGTTTATAGTCATGGGGACCGATAATACCGGTAGGATGAACTATGCTAGCATTAATTCCCTTTTTACAAGCAGTCACCACCCTCCGTTGAGCCTCTGCTTTGGTTCGGCCATATGGATCTACTTTTTGATCATTCTTCACGAGAGGACGTTTCTCTGTTAACGCCGTATAGGTTGGATTTTGTTGGAAAGCGTGAATACTAGAGAAGTGGATTAGACGTTCAACACCCGCGCGGATACTGGCCTCACAAATTGCTTCGGTACCTTCTATGTTGATGGTTTTCATTAAGGGGATATCTACACTTTCAACCGCTACATAGGCTGCGCAATGGAATACGGTATCTATCCCTTTTAGTTTCAGCTTCAATTGACCTGGATTAATAATGTCTCCTTGAACACACTCCACATCTAAATTTTCCAATGCACGGGTATCCTTGTGGACAAGGCACCGAACTGTCCACCCTTTTTTCAAAAGTTGGCGAATAAGGTTTGCACCAACATGGCCTGAGCCACCAGTAACAAATGCTTTTTTCATAGAATTTGAATATTGCTAAATTTTTATGTTAATCTCTTTTCTGTTCTTATCTCAGTTAAATTATGGATTTCAGTTTACATTTGATCTTCTTGACTTTCCACCATCTTGTAGGAAAATTCACCTACTATGAAAACCATTACTTGCATCGCAAACTATAAGGAAGGTGATTCAATTCAAGGATTTTATTTATGCGTTGAAAAACACTTACGCCATACACGCTCAGGTGATTTATTCCTTGATTTACAACTACGCGATAGAACAGGATCAATTAATGGAAAGATCTGGGATAATGTAGATAAGTTGAATGAAAAATTTAATGCTGGTGATCCTGTAGCAGTTTCAGGAAATGTGGATTCTTTCAAGGAAAGACCGCAGTTAATTGTAAAAAAAATTAATCGTGCATCTGTTCAATATTATGGTCGTTATGGTTATGATCCATCTTTGATTGTTCCATCATCATCAAAGAACCCAAATGATATGTGGAAAGCCATTACGAAAATCATCAGTTCGATCAAATCAAATCCACTACGAAAACTGGTAAGCATGATCTATCGCGAAAATAAGGAAATATTACTGGTACATCCAGCATCAGTGAAAATGCACCATAATTACCGTTCAGGATTTATAGAACATGTGCTATCCATGGCTGAAATAGCAAATCAGTTAGCTGTACACTACCAATTGGACTGTGACCTATTAATTGCAGGTGTATTTCTGCATGACATTGGGAAAATAATTGAGATTTCTTCTGATCTCGAAGCAGAGTATACAGATGAAGGTAATTTTATAGGACACATTGTAATTGGTAGAGACATTTTACGATCTGCGGCAAAAAAGATCACAAATTTTCCTGAGGACATTCAAATAAAGCTGGAACACATGATACTTTCTCATCAGGGAAAATATGAGTCGCAAAGTCTAAAAAAACCTATAATACGCGAAGCCTTATTGTTGCACCTGATTGATAATATGGATGCAAAAATGAATTTATTTGCATTGGCTTTAGAAGAAAGTGCTGAGGGTGGTGATTGGACAGATCAACATAATCATTTCCGAATACCATTATACAAGGGCGATAATGAAACTAAATAAATTGGTTCGAGCTGCGATTTTCGCAGCACTGGCCATCGGTCTTGGATTTTCTTTATTGCTGATTCCAAACATTGAATTAATTACAGTAACGATCTTTATTTCTGGGCTTACTTTGGGATCAGCATGGGGTATGCTTATTGGTGGAACATCTGAGATAATATTTTCAAGCCTTAATCCTCTTGGTTCCGGCCTTAGCTTCCCTCCACTTTTTTTCAGTCAAGTGCTTTCTATGATTATTATTGGTGCCATTGGTGGGTGGTTGCGCCCAATATTTTTTCGGCCTGATTTTTCCTTTACAACTTTGCTGGGCCTGGGCTTTACCGGTCTATTTGTAACCTTTATTTTTGATTCTTTGACGACACTCAGTTATCCATTAAGTGCTGGATTTGAATTAACCCAAACCTTGGGTATTTATATTTCTGGATTAGCTTTTTCATTAATTCACCAGATCTCAAATGCAATAGTCTTTACAATTGGCATCCCGCGAGTCATGAAATATTTGGCGGTCGAGTCATGAAAAGAATCCTATTTCTTTTAATCATCTTTTTATCCGGTTTGATATCTGAGGGGTATAAAAACTATCCTTTTGACTGGTCTGATCATTTCGGAGTGATCACCCAGAATGGAAGCGTAATGTGGAATGAAGATTGGATGTCTGGCGTGTTATTTTTTGATGGGACATTTAATTACTACCCAAAACGATTTGGTTCTGTAATTAGTAATAATATTGTAACAGTACAACCTGGGTACTTTTTAAAAGAAAAAAATGCTTTGGATTCGAGCTATGTAGATAGCCATATAAAATATACTCAAGGTGATTACTTTTTGGACATGCTAGATCTCACTGCCAATTTTTCTGATGGTATGCGGTTAATAACATGGAACGGCTTTAAAAAAACATATGGTGGACCCAATGGCCAATACATTTTGGGTACTGTAAAACCAATACAGCAAGCTTATTGTATAAAATACCAGACGGGCCAAATTAACGTAACGATCGGACATTTCATCACTTCAAGCGGTATCCCGGATACAAGTACAAACGGTTCTATGAATGATAGGATATTAAATGCAAGTATTCAAATTCATGGATCAGCTGGTAATTGGAATTGGCAATTACACGGATCGCAATTTAACCAGAAATATAAAATTCAGCATTCATCTTGGGGTATGCCCAGGATCAATTATCTTACGAGAACAAGAATACAGGGGAAATTAATACGTAAATTTTCAGAGGATACAAGGATAAATGCTGGTTTTGAAGGAAATATTCAGGGTTTATCTAATTCATCAATTTTTCGTTCTCGCGACTGGGGTATGGTATTTGCAGGAATAGCTTGGCAGGATTTTACCATGGCAGGTGGCGCAATTGCAATTTCAAATGGAATGGCTCCATATTACCAAAACCAAATATCAAAAGCAAAACACTCAAGGTGGCTTGGTTATTGAAGTGAACAACAAACCGAAACCAATGCATATGCTGTTTTGGTCAGGTAATAAGGATAGCTTGGCATTTGAAAATTGGCAATCATTATCGTTTAACACTTGGAAATCAATATTCCAACTAACATTTCATGGTAAAATATTTTTAACACATGTGCAAGAAATAAACCAGTATCAAATCAATTCTGACTTAGGTCGTTCAATAAGTAAAGCTGAAGCAAATATCCGTGGTGGAGAAATTGGCATCATATGGAGTGGCTTTCGTGATTGGGTATTTTCAGGTTCATTCCGCCATGTAATCGAACCTTCCATTATTACGGATGGGATTGGGGATTGGTTAGATTTTAGAATTTCTGGAAAAGAAAAAATATTTAAGCGAAATATGAATGTGTCTTTTACTGTTGGATTAACAGGGTGGTTGAACCGCGACCCGGCAATCAGTTTTGATCCATTTGTTGGTATTCCTCTGAAAGTTAATGATTCAGTCTATATACCTGGGGACCGCTGGATCTTGCAGGCGGAAGTAGCAGCAAAGGTTGCTTCTTTATCAGTTACTTGGCGTATTAATAATGTATTTCGGGCTTTACAGCCTATGTTGGATATTATTCCAGAAGAAGAAAGTTGGATCAGCACAAATTACCTGATGCATGATGAGCAGCGTCAACTGGGAAGATTAATGGAAATTGTTATCAACTGGTATTTCCAGGATTAATTAAATCTACTCCAGACTTCATAATATTCTGGTTATTTATTGACCAAAGTACTTTTTCCCGCTAACAGGCTTCTATAACAGGATTGAAATGCCCCCATTGACTCGTAATCTTGGCTCCGGATATTCGGGAAAGAAAGAAGTGTCTGCACCAAGCATGTTCTCTACGGTAAAATGCAAGCGTAGAGAGTTCCAACCCGGCATGGTAACATGTATGCCCAAACTCACATTTGTAAACGCAGCAAGGGTAATATCAATGGGGTTATAATCATCGTCATACCCACTGTAGTACCGCTCACCGCTGTAATAGGATTGTATATCCAGGGTACTAGTTTCCCAAGAATACTGCAGTTGCAATTGTCCTGTATTCGTCGGTACATAAGGTAAGGCTTTATCGCTGGCTAGATCATTCATTTTATTCCCCGTTAGGTAACCAGAAACAGACAAGTTTTTAGTTATGAACGGAGCCCTGAATGAGATACTATAACTTTTTCGCAACGTTTCGTCCACGTTCATGGGTCGCCATACAAAATCGTCTCCAGCAGTCCAGGTGATCAAATTATTAGTATGTCTTTCGCGCCATTCTAAACTAACCTTGCTGCCATTTGAAAAATTGTGATCCATCCCAAAGGAAAAATAAGCGCTTTGTTCATATTTAAGATTTGGATTACCATCAGTGTAAGACCCTGTAGGCCAGAATAAATCATTTAATGTCGGCAAACGGAAACCATTACCTACCCGGCCTCTTATTAATCCCAGGACCGGAACCTTGGTCTGAACATATAGATCAGAGGTTGTTTCTCGGAACGATGATCCACCGTCCACCCGCAGGTTTGGACGAATGACAACATCTGGCAGGACTGTATATGTCAGCGAAACTGTGATTGCTGACAATATGCGGTTGTGGTTTCCTACATCATTGCTTTTGATCATTTCACTACGTAGTTCCAGAGCAGTGAAAGCTTCTAGCTGTTTCAGCAAACGTTGATTATAATTCAACTTCAAGGCCTGGGCAGATACTTTGTGTCGGCTATCATCTGATAGATACGGGTCTGTGTATTGTTCATCATTGGCTCGGCGGCTGATGTGGATCCTAACATAACCAGAGGGTAAGAGTCTAACCAGGGAAGCACTAACCAGGTTCAGGGTGTTGATCCGTTTTGCGTGGGGAGAAGGAAAAGAAATAGACCCGGCAACGCCGCGGTCACTTTTTGATAAAAAAACTGAACTTTTGACGATAGTTTTTAATGAAGGCTGGTATTGCATCCGGCCACCAAAGAACATTTGGTCCATATTATTATTATCACGGTTGTAGGTAGTATCGTCGTAAATAAATTGATAGTCTTCAGCGCTTGAATACCCGCCACCAATAAACTGCAGTGAAGTTTTATTGTTGGCCAAATTATATCCGGTGGCGACACTTTTGAAATCGAAAGATCCGGTAGCCGCATTTAGAAAGGATCGGTTGAACCATGGGCGCAATTGAATGACCCCATCCATGGCACCGGAACCGAAAGCAGTTCCGACATAACGCGACTGATACATTTGTTGGAAAAATACCTGTGGTATTTCCGATAAATCTGTTTGGCCATTTTGGGGACTGGTTAGATCGATGCCGTCCAACACAATTTTAGTGTGTTCCGCTTGGCCACCATCTAAACTAACATTGCTGATCCCGCCTCGGCCGCCATAGGTTTTGAGCAGGGCACCGGGGATGCGCTGGTAAACACCCATTGTGCTTATACGGTCCGTTTCTGTAACAATAACAGTTTCCCAGGGAGTGGTGCTGGGAAGCGTCTGCCCCTGCACCTCAACACCATCCATGGGGATCACTTCCCGCTGAAGAGTAATATGCACTTGCGCTGCACCCGTTAAAACTAGGAACTGATTTCGATACCCATACCGCGAGAATATCAGGCTGTCACCGGATATCACATGTGTTTGCAGAAGAAACCGCCCCTCTTCATCAGCGATAACCCATGATCCAGTTTTAGGGTGGGTAATTGTTGCGTAAGGCAATGGTTCAAAGTTATCGTTCAGTACAAA
>JBJKZU010000011.1:0-13115 GCA_045569095.1 Fidelibacterota bacterium | reverse complement strand
ATAGGATGCATCAAAACATTTTCCAAATTGAAGTTCTTCATCATGAACATTCTTAATTACGGTAGAATCCTTGTACCTGAGCCATTGAACCTGGATGTGATCTTTCAGATAACCTTTTGGTGCCACTTTCAGTTTATCGCCTTTTAAACCGCCAAATATTTTCACACTCCCAGCGATTATTCTTTTTAACGTCCGCCAAAATATTAAATGTGGATTGGTAAATTATTGTTTTACAAATATAATGAGTTTTTCACGATTCTTTCTTTGTTGAATGGATATTTCTGGAAATTCTTCCCTTTCAATTATCCAATCATTTTTGAAAATGGATTTTATTTCATCAATTGTTATTCCCCATGGGGGGCCTCCATCTGCCATTGTTTTATCCAGAGGAAACCAGAGACCGATTATTTTTCCGCCCGGTTTTAAAATTTTGTATACCAACCTTTCATATTCCTTCCGGCGCTCGGGGTTGATTGCACAAAAACAAGCTTGCTCAATAACATAGTCAAAAACACTGTCATATTTGGGTGTCAGGCAAAATATATCTGACTGGCGTATCTGGATATTTACATTTTCTTTTTCAGATATTGATTCCAACGCTATTGTTGCTGATGGCGCAAAATCGACTGCTGTAACCTCGAATCCCTTCAAAGCAAACATGACCGCATCATAACCATGACCGCAGCCTAAAATACATACCTTGCCCCGGTTTATCTCATCAGCAATAATATCAAATACAGGTGTGACCCCTCCTAGATCCCAGCCCGCATCATCTTCTAAATAAATGTCTTCCCAAAATTGGGCAGTGTCTTCTTTATAAACCAATTTTACTTACAGAAAAGTAGCGTGATTCCTGATGGGGAAAATACCACCCACATACCGAAGCGGCCGGATACATAGCCCGGGTTTCTGTTAAGGTAATGCCTGTATTCTCTTCCACCTCAAGTAATGACCAAATCTTATCTTTTTCTTCGTGGCTAGGGCAAGACGGGTAACCCGGTGCTGGGCGTATACCCTTATATTTTTCTCTAATTAATTCTTCATTACTTATTTGTTCATCAGAAGCATATCCCCAGAATTCCTTCCGGACCCGTTCGTGCATTCTTTCCGCCAAGGCTTCCACCATACGGTCCGCCAACACTTTGACCATGATAGCGTTATAATCATCATTGTGGTCTTCAAATTCTTTTACGATCTCTTCTAAACCATGTCCGGTAGTAACAGCAAACATTCCGAGAAAATCATCTTTGGGTGCAATAAAGTCCGCCAGACTGTAATTGGGCTGATCTGGACCCTTATCCACCTGCTGGCGAGGAAAATTAAATTCAACATCTTCTGAAAAAACAGTTTCATTTTCCGCATGCGCAGGGTAGATACCAATAACAGCCTTGGCAGTTAATAATTTGTCTTCCACGATCCGCTGCAATAAACCCTGACCATCATCTAACAGGTTTTGGGCTTCCTCTCCGTACCTTTTGTTGGATAGTATTTTGGGGTAGACGCCTTTTAATTCCCAAGCATGAAAAAAAGGTGACCAGTCAATGTAACCCACCAGTTCATCTAGGGGATAATCCTCAAATACTTTTACACCCTGAAAGTTCGGTTTTAGTATCTGGTAATTGCTCCAATCCACCTTAAACTTCCGATTCCGCGCTACTTCCATCGACAAGGTTGTTATTGCGGTTTTTTCAGCCCTGGTAACACGTATCTGTTTAAAATCATCCCGAACTCCTGCTACAAAATTTGATTTTTCATCTTCATTCATGAGTTTGCTTACCACACCCACGGCTCGGGATGCATCGATCACATGGACCGTAGGCCCGGTATAGTTTTCCTCGATCTTCACCGCAGTATGTTTCCGGCTTGTGGTGGCCCCACCAATGAGCAAGGGGATTTTAAATTCAAGGCGTTCCATTTCGGCGGCTACGTGGACCATCTCATCCAGGCTGGGAGTGATCAGTCCTGAAAGACCAATGATATCCGCTCCCTCTTCACGCGCGGTGGATAAAATCTTGTCCGATGGTACCATTACTCCCAGATCAATAACATCATACCCATTGCAGCCCAACACCACACCTACAATATTCTTACCAATATCATGTACGTCACCCTTTACAGTTGCCATAACGATCTTTCCATTGGATTTACCCGTGATACCAAGTTCATCTTTTTCCTTTTCGATGTAAGGCAACAAATAGGATACAGCCTTTTTCATCACCCGGGCGGATTTCACTACCTGGGGTAGGAACATTTTTCCGGCGCCAAAAAGGTCCCCCACCACATTCATCCCATCCATTAGCGGACCCTCGATGACCTCAATCGGTCTGTCGAACTGCTGGCGGGCCTCTTCCGTATCATCATCGATAAAATCGACGATCCCTTTCACCAGGGCATAACTCAAACGTTTCGCCACGGAATTTTCCCGCCATGATAAATCTTGTTCCTGAGATCTTTTGACACCCCTGTACTCTTCAGCAATCTCAACCAGCCGTTCCGTGGCATCTTCTCTTCGATTGAAGAGAACATCTTCCACCCGTTCCTTTAAATCTTGATTAATATCATCATACACCGCCAGCTGGCCCGCATTGACGATACCCATATCCATCCCTGCCTGGACTGCATGGTACAGAAAAGAAGAATTCATAGCTTCCCGTATACCCTCATTTCCCCGGAAGGAAAAAGAAAGGTTGGACACACCGCCGCTAATGTGCACGCTGGGCAGGGTCTCTTTAATGGTTCGGGTTGCATCTATGAACGCTTTGGCGTATTCATTGTGTTCTTCAATGCCTGTGGCTACAGCAAAAATATTAAGGTCAAAAATTATGTCTTCTGGCGGAAACCCGACTTCCTCTATTAGAATATTGTAGGCACGAGTACAGATATTCACTTTCCGTTCGTAAATATCGGCTTGACCTTTCTCATCGAAAGCCATTACAATTACTGCCGCACCATATTTCTTGATCATGTTGGCTTGGCGTTTGAATTCTTCAACCCCTTCTTTCATGGATATGGAATTAACAATGCCCTTCCCCTGCAGATTTTTTAATCCTTTTTCAAGGACTGACCATTTGGAAGAATCTATCATGACAGGCACTTTTGCAATATCTGGTTCGGATGCAATCATCCGTAAAAAGGTTTCCATAGCTTTCTCTGAGTCCAGCAATCCTTCGTCCATATTTACATCAATCACCTGGGCTCCATTCTCGATCTGTTGCCTGGCCACCGATAGGGCTTCCTCGTAATTATCTTCTTTAATCAGGCTCCGGAAGCGAGCCGAACCGGTAACGTTTGTCCGCTCGCCCACATTTACAAAATTGCTGTCTGGGCGTATGGTAACCGGTTCTAGACCACTTAATTTGGTCAAGGAATCCAATTTCGGGATTTTCCGTGGTTCTACGTCCGCCACTGCTTTAGCAATAGCTTTGATATGATCCGGCGTTGTACCACAACAACCTCCAACAAGATTTACTAGTCCACTATCGGCAAATTCTTTAATAACAACTGCCATGGCCTCAGGAGTTTCATCATATTCCCCAAACTCATTTGGTAACCCTGCATTAGGGTAGACAAATGCATAAGTGTCGGAGGTAGTGGAAAGCTCGTCCAGCCAAGGGCGGATCTGCTTCGCCCCCAATGCACAATTGAGCCCTACCGCAGTCAGGTTCGCGTGGCGAATAGAATACCAAAAAGCCTCCACTGTCTGTCCAGAAAGAGTCCGGCCGCTGGCATCAGTTATGGTTCCCGATACGAGGATTGGTATATCCTTGTTTTGTTTTTCCAGCAATTCACGAACGGCATACAAAGCGGCTTTGCAGTTCAGGGTATCAAAAACCGTTTCTATCAGGAAAAGGTCCACGCCCCCTTCCAAAAGCCCTCTCGCCTGATCGTGATAGGCATCTTTGAGCTCGTCAAAATTTATATTCCGAAAACCTGGATCATTAACGCTGGGACTCAATGAAGCGGTTCGGTTTGTGGGTCCCAATGCGCCAGCTACAAACCTAGGTTTATCAGAAAATAATTCTGCAGTTGATTTGGCGATCTTGGCTGCTTCCAGATTGATTTCATAGGCGAGTCTTTCTGTATCATAATCCTGTTGAGAAATGGCATTAGCATTAAAGGTGTTGGTTTCCACAATGTCCGCCCCAGCATCGAAATAGGCTTTATGGATCTCCCCCACTACATCAGGACGGGTAAGGCAAAGTAGATCATTGTTCCCTTTAAGATCGCTGGTGTGATCTTTAAACCGTTCTGCTCGAAAATCTGCTTCTGTCAGTTTGTACGATTGAACCATGGTTCCCATTGCTCCATCAAGAACTAAAATTCGATTTTTGAAGATATCTTTTATTCTACTCATAATAAAAAACCCCGCTGCTGTTCGGAGTCTAAAACCTTTTTAGCAACATTATTTTCTGTCGCGGCAATATGATGCAAATCACGACTAATCAATATTCATTTTCCAAATATTAAAATGTAATCGTGAGTTTTCAAACAAATAAGTGCTTGAAATAATAACACTTGCGGAACATTAGATTATAAGGTAGTTTTTCATTTGGTGATAGTTTCTAGAGGATTTTAAACCTAGAAAGAAAAGAATTTTTAACTAATTACAAATATTTAACAAAGTTTTTATCAGCGGGTAAATACCCGTTCCTTCCTACTAGAACCCCATCACCTTAAAGATAAAGATAGCTGGTCCGCCTGTGAAGACGGACAGACGATGTTGCGCAGATACTAATTATCTGTCGGTAATAAATGCCTAAAGGTGAAAATATGAAAAAAGAAATCTATATCAATGAAAGTATGGGAGAAACCCGTATTGCTATCCTTGAGGATGGCCAATTGGTTGAAGTATATATCGAAAAACAAGATAAACATCGGATGGTCGGTAATGTATATAGAGGAGTTGTTGAAAATGTACTACCAGGAATGCAGGCAGCATTTGTAGATATTGGTTATGATATTAATGCGTTTCTCCCGTTTACTGAAATCCAAAATAATAAATACCTTGATGAGACGGATTCGGATGAACATCATAATAAAAATAACCGCAATCATGGTTCAATTAAAGTAGATCTTCAAACTGGACAGGAAATTTTTATCCAGGTTATAAAAGAACCGTTTGCAGGAAAAGGTCCAAGGGTTACAACCGAAGTAGCAATACCTGGCCGATTATTGGTATTAGTCCCCAACGCAAAATACATTGGTATTTCAAAAAAGGTGTGGGATAAGTATGAACGTAGGAGGTTGAAAAAAATTGCGAATTCTTTAAAAGAAAATAATTTTGGATTAATAATAAGAACTGTAGCTGAGGGAAAATCAGAGGAACAACTTACCAATGATTATAAAGCACTAATAAAAAAATGGAAGACTCTGAAAAACAAAACAAAACGAGCAAAAGCACCATGTATTGTTTATGAAGACCTAGAAACTGCTTCCAGCGTAATTCGAGATTTGTTTAGTTCAGATGTGGAAAAAATAGTTATCGATTCAAAAAAATTGTATCGCAAGACACAAACTTACCTGGAGGAAGTTTCTCCCAAAATGGCATCCAGATTAGATTATTATAAACTGAAAACTCCAATATTTGAAGGCATGGGTATTGAAGATGATATTGCCAAGTTGTTACGACCAAAAGTTTGGCTAAAAAGCGGTGCATATCTAATTATTGAAAAAACAGAAGCCATGGTTGTTGTGGATGTAAACAGCGGACGGTTCGTAGGTAAAAAAGGACATGAAGAAAACTCTCTTAAAATAAACCTGGAAGCAGCGCGGGAAGTCGCTCGGCAATTACGCCTGCGTGACCTATCAGGATTAATCGTGATTGATTTCATTGATATGCGCGAAGAGAATAACCAGCGTAAGGTATATCATGAATTGCGTAAAGAATTAAATAAGGACCGTGCAAAAGTTGCCGTATCACCTATTAGCGAATTTGGACTGTTGGAAATGACGCGGCAACGTATTCGACTAAGTTTACTTGATTCAATGAGTGATGAATGCCCTACATGCCACGGTGCTGGTAAAATTATTTCTCTTGAAACACTTATCACAAGAATCGACCACTGGCTACGAAGATATAAAAGTAAATTCAATGATCTGCGACTTCGCCTGGATCTACACCCTGAAAATGCAGAATTTTTGGACACCAATAAGAAAAAAATATTACGTGGTCTCATGTGGCAAAACTTTGTACATATTTCTGTTACAGCTAATTCTTCTATAAAAAGAGATCAATATCGATTTTATCGAGCAAAAGATAGTAAAGATGTCACTAATCAGGTTGATATTGTATAGAAATCTGCTTGCATGTAACTTCGCGGACTTTTAAGGCAAAATATGTACGCAATAGTAACAATATCAGGAAAACAATACTGCGTATCTGAAGGCGATACCATAAAAGTATCGTCTCAAGATTGGAAAGTTGGGGACCGGGTAAAACTTGACCAGGTATTACTAACGGATAACGGGAAAAAGATTGAGGTTGGTACTCCTAAAGTTAATGGTGCTTCTGTGACTGTAGAAATACTGGAACATAACCGCGAGAAAAAACTGCTTATTTATAAAAAGAAACGCCGTAAAGGATACCAAAGAAAGAATGGACATCGGCAAGGATTCACTTTAATAAAGGTAAATAACCTTAAAATGGCTAGTACAAAAAAAGTGCAGAAAAAAAATTCTTCTAAAGATTCTAAGAAGTCACTTCTTAAGAAAAAGGAAGCAGAGTAATGGCACATAAAAAGGGGGTTGGCAGTAGTAGAAACGGTCGCGACTCTAATGCAAAGAGACTAGGGATAAAAGTAACAGACGGGCAATCAATATTAGCTGGTGGCATTATACTCCGTCAACGGGGCACGAAAACACATCCCGGCTTGAATGTTAAGCGAGCTGGTGATGATACATTATTTTCTACAGCAGATGGCATAGTAAAATTTAGTCAAAAGGGAAAAACAAGAAAAATTGTCAACGTTTTACCTGTTGAATAATCAGAATACCTAGTTCGTCCCTTTACCCCCCCCTAATTGGGGTTTTTCATATCAGAAAATAGATATCATATTGTAAGTTCATTAAACGTTAACGACCCACTATTGGAGGTATAAATGTCTAGGAAAACAATTGCATTAATTGGCGGTGGTCAAATTGGTGGAAACCTGGCCTTATTAGCTGCACAGAAAGAACTGGGTAACATTATTATTTTTGATATTCCAAAGGCTGAAGGCATGGTTAAAGGTAAAGCTCTTGATCTCATGCAACTTCGTCCCCACGATGGCTATGATGCCAATATCACTGGTACATCAAATTGGGAAGATGTTAAAGACGCTGATGTCTTCATTATTACCGCCGGGATTCCCAGAAAACCGGGTATGGATAGGGAAGATCTATTGGAAATCAATTTAAGCATCATGAAAGATGTAGCTGAAAACATAAAGGAACAAGCTCCTCACTCTTTTGTGATTGTGATTTCAAATCCTCTTGATGCGATGGTATATGCTTTTTATAAAATTTCAGGATTTCCTAAAAACCAAGTTGTAGGTATGGCTGGGGCTCTCGATAGTACACGATTCAGGACTTTTATAGCGATGGAAACTGGTTATTCTGTCCAGGATGTCACCTGTATGGTGCTTGGTGGCCATGGTGATACAATGGTGCCTATAACACGTTTGGCAACTATCGGTGGGGTTCCTGTATCGGACTTGGTTTCTGCAGAACGTCTATCTGAAATTGAAGAAAGAACACGATTTGCTGGCGGTGAGATTGTTAAGTTATTTGGTAATGGATCTGCTTTCTATGCCCCAGCACAATCTGCGATCGAGATGGCTGAATCATATATAAGGGACAAAAAAAGAGTTATTCCATGTGCATCTCTGTGCCAAGGCGAGTTTGGTATTGACGGTTATTTTATTGGCGTTCCAACCGTTATTGGTGCAGATGGTGTAGAACGTATACTTGAGTTTGAACTTCAAGATCATGAAAAAGAATCTCTGAACAATACGCTAATTGCTGTGCAAAAGACAGTATCTGAAACGGGGCTTTAGGTTTTATCTCTAACCACTGGTACATCAATATACACAATATCATCCTGTAGTTTTACAGGATACGACCTTACCTTAATTGTAGGATTTGCAATTGCACATTCTGTACGAGTATCAAATTCCCACAGGTGAAATTTGCACTGAATTACCTCTTTTGAAATATTACCATCGGCCAGTGACCCGCCCCTATGGGGACAGCGATTATCCCAAGCAAAAATTTTACCACCTATATTAAATAATGCTATAGGTTGATCATCCACCATGATCAACTTACTTCCACAATCAGGGATATCACCTATTTTAGCTACCTGTTTCAGGATAAAACCAATATCTCATAATTTTTTTAGAATTCAATTGTCTACTTCACCATTTGCAAGACTTTTTCCACTAATTTCTGGATGCCTTCTGCTGCTTCTTTTATAGAATTGGCTTCCATATAAGCAGGGGTTGAGACAACTTTTTTGTCATCATCAATCACTATATCTTCTACAGGGCAAGTAATATGCTTTGCTCCCATCGTATTTATATCATTGGCTGTTTGATCATCATAACCAATAGTCAATTCAGTTTCCTCTCCAAGAATTTGAGCCATCATAGCTGGTGCAATACAAATTACGCCTATGGGTTTGCCATCATTATGCATATCCTTTGAAAGTCTTTGTACATCCGGGTTTATTGAACACTCAGTACCGGCCATTGCATAATCAGATAAATTCTTTGCTACACCAAACCCTCCTGGGAAAATCAATGCATCCAGGTCATCTGATGTAATTTCTACAATATCTTTAATATTACCACGCGCAATTCGCGCAGATTCTACCAATACGTTTCTAGAATCATCCATTTCGTCACCCGTGGCATGATTGATAACATGTAATTGATCAATATTAGGCGCCATTAATACCATATCTGCATTTGCTTTATCAAGCTCTAACATAGTAATGACTGCTTCATGAATCTCTGAACCATCATTTACACCGCACCCTGATAGAACTACTCCAACTTTAGGCATAATACCTCCTTACCTATTAGCATTTATATTTCTTGACAATCCTGAATATTTTGTTCTTTTTACAGCACTGCCTTTGAATAATTTACGAAAACCTTCTTCATCAATTCTTTCCCAATCTTCATTCGTCCAATATAATATCTCCTTTTTTGGATAGAAATAATTTTGAATAGTAACTTGAGCAAATTTTTCATTCCATGGACAAACTTCCTGGCATATATCACAGCCATAAATCCAATTATGTAATTCTGAACGATTATCGGGGAAATCTCCCCGATGTTCAATTGTTAAATAGGAAATGCATTTTTCCGCGTAGATCTCATATTCTCCCAGTGCTTGCGTTGGGCAAGCATCAATGCATGAAGTACATGAACCACATAGATCTTCACTGAATAGTTCATCATAATCCAATTCAATATCGACAAGCAATTCTCCAAGGAATAACCAACTTCCAAAATCTGTTGTAATTAGATTGGTATGTTTTCCCTGCCAACCTAATCCTGCACGCTGTGCCCATACCTTATCCATGACTGGAGAGGTGTCAACACAAGCAATTCCGTTTAGGTCTGGTATTTCTATTTTCATCCAGTTTAACAATTTATATAACTTCGATTTCAATATGTCATGATAGTCCTCACCCCAGGCATAATTACTGAATTTATTCTCTGAATTCAATTCACCCTGACCATAACCAGTATAATAATTCATACCTAGTGATATAACTGATTTTACATCCGGAAAATAAGTAAAGATATCCCCTCGCTCATGTTTACGCTCTGCCAACCATGACATTGTTCCATGGTGCCCACGTGATAACCATGTTTCCAATTTTTCTTTTTCTTCAGAAATAGATACAGCTTTTGTTATACCTACTTTTTGGAAACCAAGATCATACGATTTTGCTTTAATACTGTTTGCTAAGGATTCTGACACAACTAAATGTAGGAAAAAAGATAGTGATTACGAAAGCAGGCGTTCGGCCCACAAAATACCGATGATAGTCTTTACGTCAGTGATTTCTCCATCCCAAACCATTTGAACTGCAACATTCAAATCTGTGGGTAAAAGTTCAACAAATTCATCAAAGTCGGTATTCTTTACGCTTTTGATCAAGTTCTCAGCTAGGTAAATCCACATTACTTCACTAGCAAAACCAATCGCTGGATGAATTTTACAGATAAAGGATAATTTACCAGCTGTATATCCAATTTCTTCTTCCAGCTCCCTAATTGCACACTTTTCTGGATTTTCTCCTAGGTCTAGTTTCCCCGCAGGGAGTTCAATCATTTCAGACTGCACAGGATAACGATACTGCTTTATTAATGCAATGTTACCGTCTGACATAACAGGTATAATACAAGCTGCGCCTGGATGTTTGATCCATTCTCTGGTAGATGTATTCCCATTGGGTAGTGTCACTATATCTTTTCTGATATCCAGAAAACTACCTTTATAAACATTTTCTGAAGATATTTTGGATTCTTTTAAATCAGTCATTTTTCAATTACTATTATATATAATAATTTTAAGTATAAAAAAGTCAGCGATATTCTAATAACAATTGTTTGGCAAGTTCAATCTGTTCCCAATCTCTCACTATTTCCTCCTTTAATGGCTGCATATTTGCAACTTCTTTCAACATGTCAATTGCGCGGTTTTTTTGACCATCTTTATACAGTGCTTGCGCTAAATATACCTTTTGATTAGGAACCGCATCCCCAATTGTTAATGCTTTAGTAAGATAGGTGATGGCCTTATTATTATCTGGCCAAGAGAGAAAAAATGGAATATAGGGAGATTTGAAATGAACGGCGCCAAGCATGAAATAACCTCCACCATTTTCATATTCAGGATCAAGAGAAATAATTATTTCAGAGTGCTCTTTCATAAGGTCTGCTACACCTTCACGAGCGGCAGTTATTATTCCATAAACCTCAGACCAACTGCCAAGATTTACTAAATACCAAAACTGAAATGGCGCTGAATCAGGATATTTTTTGATATACTTTTCACCTAATTCTTTGCCTTTACTAAAATCAAGTTTTTGTTTTTCTTTATCCTTGTGAACATACTTGCCCCGAAAATAATAAGATTTTAGCAGATATAGAGCAGCATCAGTCTCTGTAGCCGTGTTCTTTAGTGCATATTGAAAATGACTGATTGCATTGGTAATCGGTTCAGGTCTAGCCGAACTTTTAACACTACCCTCAAGACGCTGATCATATAAAGCAATTCCTTTTTCTAGTTCATTATGGTTGCATATGCCATGGGCAACCATGAAACAAAACAAAACACACCGGGAAAACATTGATGAAGTGCTTTAAAAATATTCGATATAAGTTATTTTTAACTCTCTGTTAAAATAGTCTACTTTATCATCATCAAATAGTAGGTTATTAAAATCTAATTCAATATGCAAATGGTCAACAAATGTCCACCGCACGGCCGCATTAAGATATCCTCCCTTATTAATTGCAAGCTTATTACTTTGCATATTATTTTCATTCAGAGCAGCATTCCATTCCATTAATATAGACAACTCTGGATTGAATTCAAGATCCAATCCAAAAAATAGATTGGGGTCCTCATCACCATCTGCTGTTTCTAGAAAATTATAACTCATCCCGGCATGCAATCCAGCATTCCCCAATGGTGTTTGCCAGTTCTTACTAGCAGATGTATAAAACCCATAAGCTTTTATATCATATCGTTTTAAGGAATCGGCATCATTGTATCCACCAAAACCCTGTGTATTAATTCCTATGGCAACACCAGGCATAGATGTTGTTTCATCAATCAGGCGATATTTAAGATTTGCTTCCGGCCGCGGATACCAACGCAAACTATCATCCCCAATAAGATTCGAGGATCCATATGATAATCCAAACTGAAACCGGTCAGTAATGCCTGCTTGCAGTGCAGTAGACATTCCGCCACCTTTTTGGATACGCATTTCCATGGCAAAACTGCCTCGAACAAGGGTTCCAGCTGTAGGTATGGTTACTAGTGTGGTCGGTGGAGGGTAGGACGTACCCTGACTAAAAATAGTTGATAAATTAACCAAGCCAATGGCCAGTGCTTGAATAGTTTGGCGTTTATTCATGGTATGTGGTCGGATTTATCCATCCAGCAATGGTCTAATTTACTTCCCATAATTTTGGAAAAGCAATATCAGGGGTAGATTATTTCACCATAACGTGAAACAACTGAAGCAACACGATCTAAGGATATTGATAATATATCCTGACTATTTGGTTCTCTAAATTTCACATTCATTTCATCCATACTGATAAAATCTATATCAAACCGATCTTTATCATTAGTAACAAGTTGATCCCATAGAGTAACTGGAATAAATGCAGGATTAGGTGCCACCATTCTGCTAGAGCGCAACTCTTCGATAATTAAACCTGCTTCACTTAGCAGATTTCCCGTTCGCGGGGGTTGTTTTTTATACAGTTCATCCGCCGGTGCCTGCTGCAGCGCTTGGTGGCTTATCAAATTACCAGTGCGATCATATTCCCAAATTTGTTTTACCTGAGCCATGATATCGTATTGGTATTTAAAACGGCGTATAATTTGTATTTCCGGTTCCTTTACCCAGATTTCATTAGTCAAAAATCCTAGACGATCATAAGTAAATGAAATCGATCCATAATGGCGGTTATCTACTGTAAAAAAGGTTATTTGTTCAATCTGGTTCCCAGCTGACATCTGGAATTCTGAACGCTGATCAATATAGGATAAATTCACATTATCATTATAAAAATATTTACGAAATTCGATACCCCATGGCTCTGAATCACCATAGGTAATCACTTTGTCTGGTTTATTATTTTTTTTAAGAATAGCACGGCTCAATAATTTACCTTCCTTATCATAGGAAAATATTTCTCGCTTATCGGATTGACCTTGTGTATTCATCCATTCCTTAAGGATTGGTTGTCTAGCCTCATTATAAGAAACGCGTATATGTTTTACAGACTTTCTTTCACTTGCCAGCATTGGCTTATCGCCAATAAAATCACGATCATTGGTAAAATATTTAATAAATGCTGTTGCTTCCTGAGATACCA
>JBJKZU010000010.1:0-13204 GCA_045569095.1 Fidelibacterota bacterium | reverse complement strand
ATTAATGACGCTGTTGCTCGTATTCTTAAGATCAAATTTGAAATGGGACTTTTTGAGAGGCCATATAGTGATAAAACTTTATTAAGTAAAGTTGGGTCGAAAGAACACAGAAAGATTGCAAGAGAAGCTGTGAAACAATCTTTGGTAGTATTAAAAAATGATGGTGTTTTACCGCTTTCTAAAGACCTTGGACATATCCATGTGGCTGGTAAAAACGCAGATGACCTGGGCAATCAATGCGGTGGCTGGACAATATCCATACAAGGAGAGAGTGGTCCGATTACAAAAGGAACAACAATTTATGAAGCTATTCAGGTGGCAGTAAGTTCCTTTACAAATGTCACCTATTCAAAAAATGGCTCTGGCGCAAAAGGAGCCGATGTTGGCATTGTTATTGTTGGTGAAACACCCTATGCAACAAGCCAAGGAGACCGGGAATCTCTGGCATTAGATAAAAAAGATGTAGCAACGATAGACCGGATCAGGAAAGCAGGGGTGCCGGTTGTTGTAATCATAATATCAGGACGTCCACTTATAATTACAGATGAGTTGGATAAATGGGCTGGATTAATTGCCGCTTGGCTACCTGGTTCGGAAGGTAAGGGCATTACAGATGTTATTTTTGGCGATTATAACCCTACTGGAAGATTATCTGTGACATGGCCGCGCAGCATGGAACAAATTCCAATCAATTTTGGGGACACCGATTACGATCCGCTTTTTGAATATGGTTTTGGCTTGAGTTATTAATAAAAAACAATAATTTATAAAATAACTCATCCCTGGTAAAAAAAATATTTTTTAAAAATAATAAATTAAAATCGGTGGGTATAATTAATTTTTACTGAACTTTCTCTTGAAATTGTAGTGTAATCATTACCCCACATACCCTGTCCAAAGTTCTGCCAATTATTGCTATAGACTAAATACAAGTCACTTCCTGGACGAATTGTATACCTTAATTTTGAATACAAACCCAATATATTTGATATATCATCATATTGAATATTATTATAAAAAGCTAATTTGGGAGTGGGATAAATGCCAACTATCAATTTATATAAAGTTGTTTCAAAGTTACCAGAACTGAGTCCAATATTATTATAATTCAGATCCCCGCTTAGGTTAAGGCCTGGAATTGGATTAAAAAATAATTTGGTTTCTATTTTTTTTATATCACCAGTCCAAAATTCACCTTGGTATAATTTAATTTCAGCACCTATTTTTCTACTATTTGAAGTTTTAGTGTTTATATAGAACCCATTTGACTCATAGTTACCAGTAGTAATAACATTTCCTTCAACAATTTCAAAATCTTCATCAAGATATTCTTTTAACATTATCGTACCTGCAGATGCCTCATCTCCATTTTCAAATTTGATTTTTAATAAATGATACTTCATTTCCTGCTTTATTAAGTTTCCAGCATTATTTGTCATATACTCAAGTTCTGCGCCAAACTCTAATTGTCTGACTAATTTTAAGCTTTCTGGGCGGGGTTTATATTTAATTGTTGGTTGAAACCGTTTGAATCCATTTCTAGGTATAAAACCCAATGCTGGGTCAAAACTATCTCCTAATTCACGATATGAGGCATGGGCATACCATAAATCATTAGGATAACTAATTCGAACTCCTCTAGAGGATAAATCAGAAAATGTTTCGTTTAATGTACTATTTGAATTATGACCAACAAAAAATGTCTGGAATTGGAAGTTTTTATCACCACGGAATGAAGCCGTTGTATAATCGAAATCTATACCAAAAAGATTTTGATCCTGATAAATAGAATCAGTTTTTGCCGAGCGATCAGTATAAATCATACCTATGTACGATTGTTTAAATATAGATTTTTTTACTCGAGCAATTTGAAAATTTTCAGCCGGTATATTTTCCGATTTATCTGTATTTAGATTCATTAAACCCATTTCATAATCGCCAACTTGACCGTTAATGCGACCCCCATAAGATATTGGAATTTTATTCCCTTCCGATATGCCAATACGTCTACTAAAAAATGGGATAACTCCATTACTGTTAGCAAAAGAATAAACACTGGAACCTTCAAGAAAAAAACTTCGTTTTTCTTCAAGCTTTAATGGAAATCTAGTAAGATTCACTTTACGATCATCTACTTCTGCTTCTGCAAAATCTGTATTATATGTAAACGAGCCCTTTACCCCGGATTTAACATTAAAGGAAAAATCAAAACCAATATTGTTTTGGTTACCTAAATTCTCGTCAATGCTGTATTGATCTTTAAAAACATAGTATGGTTTAAGTTCTAAACCTTTACCAGGTTTAATTCCTTTTAAGCCTGTAAGCTCTCCTGCGTGTACAGGTTTTGTAAGCCAAATACCTCTCTTGTACCCTGTCCATTTCGCATCTTCATTTTTTCTACGAATTGTTCTTTGGAAATTAATACCCCAAGTGTCATTATTTGGATCGAAGGCGAGTGTTTGAAATGGTATTACTATTTCTGCTGACCAACCATCTTTATCTATAATTACTCTAGTGTCCCATATCCCATCCCAAGATTTATTTACATTAAATCTTCCACCTACTCCTATAATTCCATCACCCATTAAACCTGCAGGATTTATTTCGAAAAAATAACCAGTCCGATAATCATGGAAGGTGTCAAGTATAAACATAAACCGATCATCACCCCGCAATGGGGCATCACGTTTTTTATGAGGAGCTAAAATTCCTGATGGATTACTGTCAAATAGTTTTGCGCCAATATATAGATTATCCTCATCATATATTACATATACCTCGGTTTTTTCAGTACATGGTTCACCTTCATTTGGATCTCTCTGCTTAAATCCAGTTGCAGGTTCTACAGTATACCAAGCCGATTCATCAAGGACACCATCTAATTTGATAGAACCTTTTTCTATAATAGTCGTTTTTATTTGTAATTTTTTCTCTTCAGCAAATAACTGAGTAATACACAGTATTATTGAAAATATGAAATAATAGATCATAGATTATTATAAATAGCTATAAATACAAAAATTAAATTAATTAGTTAGTTAAAAATAGGACCTGAACTTTATATAACTAATTTTTCAAGGCTGAATATAATTGGAAAGGGTTATCACCTTTTTGGCCTTGAACTCGTGAAGATAAAGCTTGATATAATCTTTTTTGTTTATCATATGTAGATTGATATTCTGGGCGTGGCGTTTTCATTAAGTTTTTATTAAAGCTAATAAATTCATTGCATACTTCATCAATTTCAATATTTTCCCCTGCCTCATTTAACCAAACCCAACTAGCATGAATTGCAGCGCCTAAGGCTGCGCCTTCACCAATTATCGGTGTCGTTTTTGCAGCAAATATATCGGCTATTGTTTGGCACCAAGCTGGAGATTGAGAAAGCCCTCCCGTCAAATGTATCTGCTTCGGTATTACAGGCAATGATTTAAAACCATTGTATAAATTAAGTAAATGGCCTTCTATAATTGCTCGAGCCAATGTTTTTTGATCAAAATCATGAAGTGCGAAACCAAAATAAATAGGGGTAGCATTTGGGATATCTGGAGTTCTTTCTCCTTCATACCAAGGTATCAGTATCCTACCATCATTGCCAGGTTCTGTTTCATTAATCAATTCATCAAACTGACGGGGGCTTAAATTATTGATTCGACAGAATTCATCAAAACCATTTGCCAAATTTGAAACACAAAGTAAAGGTAAATAATTCCCGGTACTATCACAAAAAGATGCTATTTCTCCCTCAGGATCAACATATGGTTTTTCAAGGAAAGTATATGCTGTACCACTTGTGCCTAAGCTAACTGTAACAATACCAGGTTTAACGTTGCCAGTACCTACAGCACCATACATATTGTCTCCAGATCCTGCATCAATTTTACATTCTATTGAAAAACCAAAACGCTCAGCTAATGATTTTGAAATAGTTCCGATTGATTTGGTAGAAGATTCTACTTTTGGTAGTTTTCCTGCTAAATCCGGATCTATGACAGAAATAACATCATTCGACCAATTCTGTGTAGCTGGATTCCAAAGTGCAGTCCCCGATGTATCACCAGGTTCCATAACCGCTACACCACCTGTTAAATACCAATTAATATAATTGTGAACTAGAAAAAGAATATGAGTATTATTATAGATATCTCTTTCATGTCTGTACATATGATAGATCTTAGCCGCAGTATAACCTGTTCGTTGGGTATTACTAGTTTCTGAAATCATATTGTCATTGCCGCCCATCTTTTCTGTCAATAAATCACATTCTTCCTGGGTTGAAAAATCATTCCACAGTTTGGCCATAGTGCGTGCAAGATTACCACTTGAATCTAGAGCAACCAAACCATGCTGTTGACCAGATACAGATATGGATTTTATATATTTCATTGGGAAACCACTATCAGCAGTCTTCTTAAATACTTTTTCAACTGCATCTATCCACATTAATGGATTGGATTCCGATACTCCTAGCTCATTACCAGTAGCTACGCCGTTTTCCGTTTTATATTGAGGTAACTCTTCGTCGTAGTTTACTCTACCAACATATTCTAAGGTATGATTATCCCAATCAATGATTACAAATTTGCAACTTTGTGTTGAGACATCAAGTCCTGCAAAATATCTAGCCATAATTCATCTACCCATCGCTTAACTGGAATCTCTATAGATTATCTAATATGCTGATTTACTAAAGCTTCAAATAATTCTTGTTTACCACTTATCTGCTTTGGTTCACCATTATTGACAGCCATCTCGGCAATTTCTTTAAATTCTAATAAACCTTTTTCAAAAGAGGATCCTTTACCTTCGTCAAAACTATTATATCTGTCGTTTTTCATTTTATTGAGATCAGATTTACTTAATAAACTATCAGCGGCTAGAAGCCCTCGTGCTAATGTATCCATTGAACTTATATGTCCAATAAATATATCCTCTAAATCAGTAGAACTACGTCTCGTTTTTGCATCAAAATTCATACCTCCATTACCCACTCCGTTAGAGTTCAAAAGCACTAGCATCAATTCGGTTGCATCATATAGGTTATGCAAAAATTCATCAGTATCCCATCCATTCATAGGATCGCCTTGGTTGATATCCAAACTACCAAATAAACCATAATCAATAGCTACTTGGACTTCATGAGCATAAGTATGGCCAGCCAAGGTTGCATGATTATTTTCAATATTCAGCTTAAAATCATTTTCTAAACCATAATTTTTAATAAACGCAACAACAGCTGCTACATCAAAATCATATTGGTGTTTAGTAGGCTCCATTGGCTTTGGTTCAATTAGAAATGTTCCTTCAAACCCCATTCCTCGTGCGTAATCCCTTGCTTTTTGAAGAAATATACCTAAATGATCTAATTCCCGTTTCATATCTGTATTAAAAAGAGAGTAGTACCCTTCTCGACCACCCCAAAATACATAATTATCACCGCTAAGTTTTATGGTCGCATCAATTGCAGCTTTTACTTGCGCAGCAGCGTGGGTTAACACTTGAAAATCCGGATTTGTAATCGCCCCATTCATGTAACGTGGATGGGAAAAAAGATTTGCGGTACCCCATAATAATTTTACACCTGACTCTTCTTGTTTTGAATGAGCGACATTAATTACCTGTTTTAAGTTGTCTTCTGTTTCTTTTACATTGGATCCTTCTGGCGCAATATCGCGGTCATGAAAACAATAGAATGGAACACCAAGTTTTGTAAAAAATTCGAACGCTGCATCTAGACGATCCATTGCCGCTTGCATCTGATCTAAATTTTCATCCCATGGAAAAATTTTAGTACCAGGGCCGAATGGATCCCCTCCTGTGCCACGGAAAGTGTGCCAGTATGCAACAGAAAAGCGAAAGTGATCCCGCATTGTTTTTCCAGCAACAAGTTGATTTTCATCATAATATTTAAATGCGAGTGGATTTTGAGAATCAGGTCCTTCAAAAGGTATTTTTCCAATTCCTTTAAAATATTCTTTTTCCCCTAATGTTATATTATTTGACATGTAAAAACCCCCTAATTATGTTACAATTCCGATTGGTGAAAAATAAATCAGAATTAATATTAATATTGCGATAATTACTACAGAATGAACCAAGTCACGATTATCCCAACTTGATAAAGAAATCTCTTTATCTTGGTCGCTTGTAGTACTAAATGTTAAACCATTCAATTGTTTTGAGCTCTGTTGAGGAGTAAATAAACTTACAAGTATCATTAAAGCAGTACATGAAAGAAATGAAAAAATAGCAAAATAAAGAAAATTTAAATCTGCTATAGCAAACCAGATGCCAGATAAACTATCCTTATTTATCTCCAATATAAGTCTAAGCAAACCAGCTGAGAAACCACCTATTAAGGCTACTAATGCACCCTGTGCATTAATTTTCTGCCAAAAAATACCAAGTAAAAACACAGCTGCAATTGGTGGAGCTATATATGCTTGTACACTTTGTAAATAAGTATACAGTTCTCCAGAAATAGTTTTCATAAATGGAATCCACAATATGCCCGATAGCACCACAACAGAAGTGGCAATTCTTCCTATTTGTACTAATTTTTTCTCACTTGTATCAGGCTTGAGTTTTTTATATATATCAATAGTGAAAAGTGTTGAGCATGAATTAAAAACAGAAGATAAAGAACTCATAAGAGCGGCCAACAAACTTCCGGCAATTAAACCTCTCATCCCAGCAGGCAATAATTCTTTTACAAGTGTTGGAAAAGCTTGATCAGAAGAATCATAGCTAATCTGGCCTGACTTAAACATTGCATAAGCAATCAAACCAGGTATAAAAAACATAAATATTGGCAATATTTTAAGGTAGCCAGCAAAAATAGTCCCTCTCCTTGCCTGCAATTCATTTTCAGCTGACAATACTCGTTGTACAATATATTGATCAGTACACCAATACCATATTCCAATTATCGGAGGAGCAAAAACCATGCCTAACCATGGAAATTCTGGATGGTCAAGAGGCAAGAACATATTGAAATGGTCTGCTCCAACACTTGTAACCAAATTATCCCATCCGCCAATTTTTATTAAACCAGTTATAGTAATTGTTAATGAACCAATAATTAAAACAATAGCTTGCAAAGTGTCAGTATAAATTACAGCACGTAATCCTCCTATAACTGTGTAGGCTCCTGTAAGTAAAACAATTATTAATGCGCCTGACCAAAATTCTATACCCATTAATGTTTGAAAAACTACAGCACCAGCATACACAGTTACTGAAACTTTTGTAAGTACATATCCTACCAAGGAAATAATTGATAATATCCAACGAGACCCAGGTGAATAACGTCTTTCCAAAAATTCTGGCATAGTAAATACACTACTGCGCATATAAAATGGTACAAATACCCAACCTAGTAGTAAAATTATCCAAGAGTGCAATTCGTAATGCCCCATCACCATTCCACTTTTAGCTGCAGTTCCAGCTAAACCAACAACATGCTCCGAGCCGATATTGGATGCAAAAATAGATGCACCAATAACGAACCACCCTAAATTACGGCCCGCTAAAAAATATTCTTTAGTTGACTCTTGTTTTTCTCTTATAACCCACCAAATAATTGTTAACAGCACTGAAAAGTAAGCTGCTACTACTATCCAATCTAAGGTGGTAAATGCTGACACTACTCAGAAGAAGGTTCAACTTGAGATGTGGACAACATTAAGTATGAGAATAAATCAAGAACTTCAGATTCAGACATATCATCTAACATTCCTTCAGGCATCATGGACAATTCTGAATTATCAGTTGATTGAATTTCAGATTTACTTATCACCACAGCATCCTGTCCAACTACGCGTAGGACTATTGAACGTTTATTTTGATTTGCTATATTACCTGCATAGGTACGTCCATCCCTGGTTGTAATCATTACCATTTTATAGTCATCTTGTATAATACCATTTGGATCCATCACGTTGTTAAGTAAGTAATCAATATCTGTACGGTTTGCACCAGTTAATTCGGGGCCCAATATGCCACCACTGTCATACATTTTATGACATGCTCCACATAGACCGTCAAAAGCATAGCGGCCTTTATTCTGGTCAGCCTTACTAACATTTTGAGGGCTAAGAAGAGATTTATATTTTTCCATTGCGACTAAATTTTCTGATGATTCCTTTGATAAGGGGCCCCAGACTTCTAGGAAGCCACTACCTACAACTCTGCGAAGCTGACGTGCCGTATATGCTGGAACATCTCGTTTAGGAATTACTTCACGTTTTAATGCTTCTGTCAAATAGTAGCCATACAAGCTTCTTGAAGCCATGGCCTGGACTATTTCTAATTTTTCTGCTGTATTGTATTTAGCATAATTTTCCAATAGCAATTGTCCTAATTTTCCACTGTTATACGCTGCTACAGCTCGAATAGCTTCTTTTCGAAGTTTCGGTTCCTCAAGCAATTTTGGAATCTCATCTGGTAATCCATCCCACTGTTTACTTGAAAGACCATTTAATGCATTTTTTCTTTCTTGGATTGGCTTACTTTTATCCATTAAAGTAGAATATAGTTCCATTGATGCTTCTATACTGCCAAACTGCTGAGCAACATCCAGAGCTGCCTTAGATGTTTTATCATTTGCTTTGAGCTTGGAATAAACATTGCTCCAGTTATCGGGGGCAGATAAATCCGATTGCCCTTCTAAGCCATCACGCATTCCTTTTAGCATATCTAGACGAACCTTTGATGGACTTTCAAGGCCAGCAACCAATACATTTAGTTCTCCAGCATCAACCAATCGCCTTGCAATAAACTCAGCAATCATTGAAATATTACTTTGTTCCGCAAGAGCAATTGAACGTTCTGGGTTTTCAGCGACTAAAGGCTCAACCGCAAACCAGATCATTTTGGGAATATTATGGTCATCACTATCCTGACCATTACCAATAAGAGCTTCAGCAAGATCCCAGCGATCATTATTATCAATACGCTGCATTGCGGCAGCTAGGTACAGACGTACAACTGCTGATCTATCCTTATTTGCCATGCTTAAAAACTTGTTTAATGCAACATCCGAAAGGTTTTTATCTTCTGCTAATAATTGAATTGCCCAAGCACGAACATATTCATCCTTGTCTCCCAACGACTTAACAAGTTCCTTTTCTGAAAAACTCCCTGTAACGTGTAAAGCCCACATCCCCTTCAAGCGATAATCTGGATTTGAATTCTTATTAAATATATTTTTGAGCTCTTTTATTGCTGAACCATCTATTGATCCTTTAGCTGCCCTACCTTGCAGAATAACGCGAGCTCTTCGTGAATGCCAGTCACTTTTGCTTACTTGTAACTTGGCGAGATCCAAATCCTTCAATTTTTTTAAATCATCATAACGACCGTCCCAGTTTTCCGCTAAAGAATTCGTTGGCGTAACTCGATATATTCTTCCAGTCTCTTTGTGTAAAACTTCCTTGCCACAAATATCACCATCATGCCAGTCAAGAACATATATTCCACCTTCGGGACCAACTTCCAAACTGAAACCGATAAATTGTGCATTATTAGCATAAAGGAAATCATCAGCATGCTCTGCAACAAAACCAGAACCTTCACGAACTAACTCATCTGATAATAATGCATGTTCATGAATATTAGCCATAAAGATCCTGCCACTATGTTCTTTGGGAAAAGCGTCAGACTGGTAAACCCTTGCTCCGCCATGTGCGGACCTGTGTCTATGGTCAACTATTGTGCGAATATCACTATAAACATATGGATTAAAGTGCTGTCCCCCCTGGCGATGAAATATTCCGCCAGGTACAACATGAAATAGATGGGGTATCACACAGGCACTAATAAATAATTGACCTTTTTCATTATAGTCAACTCCCCAAGGATTACTGAACCCATGCGCAACAACCTCAAAATTTCTTTTGGTTGGATGATAGCGCCAAACGCCTCCATCTATATCAACACCATCAGCTTCTAATAGATCTTCAGGGAAGGGTTCTTTATGCCCATATAAACGGCCCTTACCATTTGGTTTCCTTATTTTTGATGGTGTTGCAAAACCTTCTAACCCATACAACCAGCCATCAGGGCCCCAGTGTAAACTATTAATTGTTTCATGTCGGTCACGAATCCCCCAGCCAGTAAGCAATATTTCTAGATCATCCATATCACCTTTATCATCCCCATCACGGTCAGGAATAAATAACAAGTTTGGAGGTGCACCTAAGAATAGCCCATCGAAACCTACAGCAATAGCAGCAGGAAATGGTATCCCTTCAGAGAATACTTTCATATCATCAGCCTTACCATCATTATTAGTATCTTCTAAGATTAGGATACGACTATCACCAAAATTGGAAAAGCCACTTCTTCGGCTCTCATAATCACGATTTTCTGCTATCCACATACGTCCTCTATCATCCCAGCAAAAAGCCATTGGTTGGGTAATCATTGGCTCGGAAGCCCATGCGTTGACTTCAAAACCATCCATTACAGTCATCGCTTCCGTTGCTTCAGTGGGGCCTAAGAACTTTTCTTTTCTTCCTTCTTCTTGAGCCATTCGCCAAAGCTGTGTTGCATAGGGATAAGAATTTCCGCTCCATTCTACCCACTTTTCCGTGAGATTTAAATCATTGAGTTTCCCTGTATGTACTACTATTTTGTGCATAAATGTTGATCTCGTCCCTTCATCAATATTCCAATCGCCAGCTATCGCACGGGATGGGCCGACACCAAATTGGCCATCAACTCGCCAAGCTACTGGAGAATCATCATTTGATGGATGATCAAAAATGGCAATATTTGCAAAATCATCACGTCCTTCAAGCTGCATTCCAATATTTACCCACATTGCTCTCTGTGTATTTGCTTCTTTATTTTTTTGCCTAGCTGCATTCATTACTTCTGCTGGCATACCTTTTCTCCATGGCATACGTAGAAACATTCCACCATATTCAAATTCATTTATAGTAATATCAATTTGTGCATCACCTTGCCATTCTAGATCCAAATCATATTCACCATCAACTATTCGCATAGACCATTTTTGTGTTTCTACCATAATAGTTTTACCATCTTTATCTAGCATATTATAGACGGTTTGCCAGGAAACTCTTTCACCTGCCGAATCAATAACCGAAGCTGATTTCAACTGCCAATAATCTCCCTGGTACTTGTGATAAAAATCTCTGCCCATTAATTCTGAAACTTTTTCGTCTTTGTATTTGTCTCTATAAAACCATTTATACAGACTATCCTTGCCAACACTATGAATATCAAAGTTCCCATTCACTCGAGTAAAACCCCAAAATAATCCAGTCTGATGCTTGTGGTGCCCTGGGCTATATTCGGTTACTGGTCCTTTACCATCTGGTGCAATAATGGGATGTATATAAGGGCGATGGTCTTTCTTGGCATTAGCGGTAACAATTGGCATTTTACCATCAGCACGATATATTTCTATGGTACCAAGTTCCTTATTTTGTTTTACCTTAAGATTGGTTTCATTAATAGAGCCATATTGCTTTGTATCTTGGCTGGAACAACGAAAACCAGCACATACAATTACTAGAGAAAAGAAAGTATATTTTATTACATTATTCATAATTAACTCCTTGTTGATTATTACTTATTTTTCAAATATTTTATGATTTAGCGAGTCCAGCATTCTTGGTTAAGGTAAGCACAATCATCCAAAACAATATAATAGCTAAACCTCCCAACTCGCGCACTATTTCAACCCCATAATTTTTCATACTCCAAGAAGAAAAAACTATTTCATTAAATGAGAAACTTTCCGGTACCTGATTGGCTAATATTAAACCCCATGCAAATACAATTAGACAAATTGATGCTGGTAGTATCCAATGCATTTTATTCCGGGAGGCTAAGAAACAAACAATAGCTGCTGAGCCATATATTACCATCCATATACCCGAATCAGGATCGTTATACTGGACAGCTATGCATAAGATGAATACAGCTAACATTAGATAATTTGTTATAGATAAAGATTTATATTGCAATAAATACACCATTATATTTTTTTAATTAAAAAAATAGTTGATCAATTAAATAGTAAGATAATACTAAAAACTATCTTTACCGTTGGTTGATGCTAATCTGCAATTGTAAAGCCTGGGAGATTTACAATTTTACCACCCTGTACCGCTGACTCGTGTGCGCATATACCCACACAAGTCCAATTTGCACTTGTAACAGCATTGGGCCATGGATCTCTATCTTCAACCAGCGCTTTAAGAAACTCATTTACCAAATGTGGGTGCGAACCCCCATGGCCTGCTCCCTGGATAAAAGATAAGTGATCAGCGTCTTGTATATCGCTTGTAAATAAACGTATCTCTTCCGGTAAAAGATGGGCAAAATCAGGGACCTCAACCAATTCAGGGATATCAGGCTCTGGTTTTTTTGCTGTATGAAGGACATGCTTTTCACCTTCAGTAAGAGTCCATTCGAAAGATTTTTTAGAACCATATACATCAATTGATTCTCGATATTGCCTCGCAGTATCATACAAAAATCGCCAGATCTGAGCCGATAAATCAGAATCTTTTATCTTAATATGGCATGACTCTACTGCAAAAGAGTTTCCTGATTTTTCAGCAATACGATCATTTACAGTTCCAGAGCCAAAACAAGAAACATATTCAGCGTGCCCATTAACCATGCCTAGAACGGGTGAGACCACATGAGTTGCATAGTGCATAGGTATCATTCTTTCCCAATACTCTGGCCATCCTTCCATATCTTGCGGGTGAGATGCCTTCATATATTGTATTTTCCCTAGTTCACCCTTATCGTACATATCCTTGATGAATAAAAACTCCCGACTATATACTACTGTTTCAGCCATCATATATTTTAAACCAGTTTCATTAACTAGATTTACAATTTCTTCGCACTCTTCAATATTGGTAGCCATTGGTACAGTGCACATTACATTTTTACCTGCTTTTAGCGCATCAATTGACATCCAACCGTGGTCAGGAATTGGTGAATTAATATGGACGAAATCAACAGCAGAATCATTTAATACGTCTTGGTAATCTGTAAAACGATTTTCAATTCCAAACGCTTCTCCAATCTTATTTAATTCATCTTCATTCCTACGACAGATCCCATACATATTTGCATTGGGGTGTTTTTGATAAATCGGAATAAACTCCGCACCAAACCCTAAACCAATAATTGCAACATTTACCTTTTTATC
>JBJKZU010000009.1:0-13258 GCA_045569095.1 Fidelibacterota bacterium | reverse complement strand
GGTACCAGAATATGTGCAATTATTCAATGAGGTATTTGGTAATAGTGCAGGAACGGCACTCACATTTGAAAATATAACCTTTGCTATTGCTGCTTTTGAGCGTACAGTCATTACCAATAATTCCCGGTTTGATAAATATGCTCAGGGTGATCATTTAGCATTATCAAAATCTGAACGCCATGGCTTAAATTTATTTCGTTCTTTAAAAACACGCTGCTTCGAATGTCACAATTTTCCTACATTTAATAACCCTGACTTCAAGGTGATTGGTGTCCCAGATATTAATGATCAAGAACCGGATCTGGGGCGAGCAGAAATTGTTGGCAAAGGGTATGAACGAGCCTTCAAAGTTCCCACTTTAAGAAATATAGCTTTGACAGCACCCTATATGCACAACGGAACTTTCCAGACACTGGAGGAGGTCATTGACTTTTATGCTGGTGGTGGTGGTGCAGCTCATGGATTTAAACCAGCGACATTAGATGATAAGATCCGCAAGTTTGAACTCAGTACTGATGAACGACAGGACATAGTCGCATTTTTACACGCGCTCACCGATGAATCGAATAAACCAGTTATTCCAGATAAAGTCCCTTCTGGATTGTCAGTGGTTCCTTCTTTGGAAAACCAGTCGATTGAACTAGCTGGTTACATTGATGTATTTGAGACACCAGAACAAGTCAATCTTAAACGTGTAGGTAAGCGTATAATCGTGGATCCCTCGCAGACAATCCAGGATGGAATTGAAATGGCTCAGGCTGGCGATACGGTAATGGTTTTTCCAGGAGAATATTCAGAAACGTTAATGATCGACAAATCAAATATTACCATTATAGGTCAACAGAAAGATGATGCTTGGCCCATTTTGAATGGTCAAAATAGGTTGCCGGATGCGGCGGTAGGGACAGGTAGTAACATTGAGATTAATGGTTTTGTAATTAAGGACTATACAGCCAATGGTCTAATGCTTAATCGATCCATGGCAGTCACATTTCGGAATATACATTGTGATAACACAGGCCTATACGGTATTTATCCCGTAGAGTGTGTTGGTGTCTTGATCGAGAAATGCAGTGTCACTGGTATCAGTGATGCCGGAATTTACGTAGGTCAATCAAAGGATATTGTAGTACGCAATAACGTTGCCTATGGCAATGTTACTGGTATTGAAATTGAAAATTCAGTGAATGCTCTGGTTGAGAATAATGAAGTATATGATAATGCGGGGGGTATTCTTGTATTTCTGCTTCCCAACAACCCTTCAAAAGTTACATCAAATTGTAGGGTCGTTAATAATTACGTATATAATAATAATCATGTGAATTTTGGTGAACCCGGTTCAATCGTGAGTAATGTTCCACAAGGCACCGGCTTGATGGTCATGGCAGGTGATAGTATTGAAGTAACGGGCAATAGATTCCATGATAACCAATCCTTTGGTGCCGCAGTAATAGGATTAGATTTATTTTTCGGGGAAGATTATGTTTATGATGTGGATCCAATACCTGATGCTTGTTGGGTGCATAATAACGATTTTCGGAATAATGGCTATAAACCAGCAAAAATTGTTGTTGATTCGGGGCTCGATGGAGCGGATTTACTTTGGGATGTGACTGGTTATAGCAATAATTGGCATGAGAAAAATGTAACCAGTATTCCGCCTATCCTGCCTGATAAGAATTGGTCATGGATTGCTAGAAAAACAAATTATAGGATATGGCGATTCTTATTTAATGTATTTGGTTAAGCTTAACTAAAGTTAGAAAAAACACTTTGTTCAAATCCTTGCCAATTTCAATTCTGTTATTATCTATTCTATATACTCAGGAATTGTACGATCCTTATACCGTTCATTCTCTGAATATTGAATTTTATAACCCTGCCTATGATTCGATTCTGCAGGCTAGGTGGGATGTGGATGATAAGACTTACGAAACTGGCCGATATTACTGTCAATGGCGTGACTTACGATAGCGTAGGCGCTAGGTATAAAGGAAATTCCACCTTTTTTTTAGCTAGGGAAACCTATAACCCCAAGTTTCCTTTCAATATTGATGTAGAGCATGTTCATAATGACCAGGATGTAATGGGTTATGAAAAACTGAAGTTATCTAACGCTTTGTTTGATGTCACTTTTGTTAAAGAGACCATTGGTTATCTTTCAGAGGGACTTTATGTACCGACTCCCCAAGTTGGTTATATGAATGTATCTGTTAATGGCTCACAGATGGGCCTTTACGTGAACGTAGAGTCGATCAACAAACAGTTTTTACGCAAACACTTTGGTAATGATCAAGGCACATTTTTTAAGTGTGAGCCGCAATTTCATTTTGGTGAGGATTATTTAGCCGGTCCTGATTTGAAATGGTATGGTCCTGATTCTAATGCCTATGTTTACCAGAAAGGGTATGAAATGAAATCAGATCATGGCTGGACTGATCTACTAGAGTTGATCTATACTCTTAACTACAATATTGATAATATTGAAGAAGTATTAAATGTTGATCGGGTTCTCTGGTTTTTTGCCGTCTCAACAGTTATGCCAGACTTGGACAACTATTTTTGGTTTGTACCGCATAATTTCTATTTGTATAAAAATGCAAGCGGCCAGTTTGAAATCATTCCTTGGGATAAGGATCACACGTTTGGGAATGCCCTGATAAATGTAATTAATGATGCAGGGGGGAATACTTCCTGGATTTATTATTATGATCCATTCGATTTCGAAAATAACACCGATCGTCCCTTGTTCAGTAAACTGATGCAGGTCCCACTATATAAGCTCATCTACACCGCACATCTGCGGACAATCATTGAAGATATATATAATGTAGATTATATATATAACTGGGCTACAGAGATTCAGGATAGTATAGAATCATATGCTGTTGCTGATCCAAATCTCTTTTTCCCGTTTTTATTGGGTGATTATTTTCGATTCAATGTCGATAATTTTCTGGATTCATGGGGGTTTCAATTTTGCGGTATAACATCGACGGTCGAACCAAGGTTGGCTTATTTATTGAATCATGAAGAAATCGTGAAAACACCCCCGATCATTTCCAGTGTTACCCAGGATAATCTGATGCCAGCCCCGGGTGATACAGTGTTTATTAACGCTATGGTTGAGAATGCTATCCAGGTGGAATTAATGGTAACTACCAGCCCCTATGGTGCTCATTTCGAAAGTATGGAGATGCACGATGATGGACTCCACCAGGATGGAGAGGCAAATGATCAGATCTACGGTGCCTACATTCCCTATTTTTCTAATGGAATTCATGTAAAATATTATATTAGGGCACGGGATAATGATGCAGTTATACTTGAACCACAAAAAGCAGAAAGAGTATTTTTTGATTATACAATTGGATCTTCATCTCTTTCTGGATTCACCCCAACGATAAATGAAATAAATTACCACTCATCTGATAACTTTAATCCTGAAGATTGGGTTGAGATTTATAATCCAACAGATTCAATATTTGATATGAGTGATTGGAAATTTAAGGATGAGTCAGATGATCATATTTTTACTATTCCTCAGGGTACCCTGTTGGATCCAAATGAATACCTAGTATTGTGCAGGGATACAGCTGCCTTTAAGGATTACTTTCCAGGCGTTCATTCATATATTGGAGATCTTGAGTATGGACTCAGTGGTGGTGGGGAACTGATTCGTTTGTATGATAATAATGGGTTTTTAGTTGACTCATTAACGTATGATGATGATGAACCTTGGCCGTCAGAACCTGACGGAAATGGGCCCACGCTTGAGCTAACCACCCCTTTTCAGGATAACGGTAATTTTTCTTATTGGTCAGCATCTGTTAATTATGGCACTCCAGGTGCGGTAAATAGTAATTATCTTGGTAAAATAATGGCTAGTACTTTGCCGGAAGGCTTCCGATTGTATCAAAATTACCCCAATCCATTTAACCCAGTTACAAATATCATGTATCATATCCCTAAAAGAGATGCTGCTATTGTGAAAATATTTGATGCGCTTGGAAGGGAAATAAGGATCTTTGATAGTGGTATTAAAGATCCTGGATATCACACTGTTAGTTGGGATGGTAAAGATGGGTATGGTAAACAGGTAAGCGCGGGTATATATCTTTACCAGTTACAGATTGGACAATATGTACAGACTCATAAAATGGTCCTGATTAAATAAATTTTTGTAATGATCCGAAAGTGAACTATAAAAGCTGAGGAATTAACAAATGAAGACAATGCAAAATTGGCTTGATGAGTATGGTGAAAGCCATCAAAATCCAGTAAACAAGAAGATTCACTGGATTTGTGTTCCTGCTATAATGTTTAGTATCGTTGGTTTGTGGTGGTCCATACCACATGGATACATGCCAAATATTAGTGATAATCTTCAGTTAAACTGGGCTATTGTTATTACGATTTTTATACTATTGTATTATTTACGTCTATCTTTGTTAATGGCTGTTGGTATGTTCATTATTGGCTTTGCCCTTTTAGCTGGCAATTCTTATTTAGCCACAAATTTTCAGATACCATTATGGAAAATTTCACTTATAACTTTTGTGGTAGCATGGGCAGGTCAGTTTATTGGGCATAAAATCGAGGGAAAAAAGCCATCATTCTTTCAAGATATTCAATTTCTCCTCATTGGCCCAGCATGGTTATTATCATTTATATTTAATAAGCTTGGGATCAAATATTAATTAAGTAATTTAATTTGCGATGCATTTTGTATAAACACTGCGTCACAAATGCATCATTTTGTTGTAATTTTTCAGCCACATAATAAAAAATGATTAAGGTAAAAAATGATAGCAGTTATATCCCCCGCAAAAAAACTAAACTTTGATGTAGCATCGCCTATAAAAGCATTCTCAGAATGTGATTTTCTTGATAACGCAAAGACACTCGTGAACCAAGCAAAGAATTATTCCTTTGATGAGATCATGAATTTGATGAGTGTCAGTGAAAATATCGCGAATTTGACAGTCCAGCGGTTCAATGATTGGAATTTGCCATTTACTGAAAATAATGCGAAACAGGCTGCACTGGCATTTAACGGCGATACGTATACCGGCCTTGAAGCAAATACATTCACTGATGATGATTTCGAATATGCGCAGGATCATTTACGTATTTTATCTGGACTTTATGGATTACTTCGCCCCTTGGACTTGATTCAGCCTTACCGGTTAGAAATGGGTACAAAAATGGATAATCAATTGGGAAAAAATCTATATGAATTTTGGGGTAGTAAAATTGCTGAAGAGTTGCAAAAAGCAATAAAAGATCATGGTAGTAAGTACATTGTGAATTGTGCATCAGATGAATATTTTAAAGCGGTAGATCTGACCGCTTTGGACACGGCTATTGTGAAACCTGTTTTCAAGGATGTGAAAAATGGTATACCAAAGGTAATTTCATTTTATGCCAAACGAGCCAGAGGTATGTTGGCCAAGTACATCATAAAGAACAAGGTGGATAATATTGATGAACTACATGATTTTAATGAGAGTGGTTATGAATTCCATCATGAGCTATCCAATGATAAAGAACTGGTATATATACGTAGTTAGCCTTACCAAAAAGAGTTTCTTTCATATTTATTAATTCTAGAATTGTTATGAAATAAAATGGACCTTTCGAAATTCAAGGAATCGCTCAACAAAAGTAGACCGAATGGTTTAACAAAATTATTGGAAGCGCTCTGGTATGATGGTTCTGGTGATTGGGAAAAAGCTCATGAAATAACTCAGGAAATACACTCTGAAAACGCTGCAGAAGTACATGCCTATTTGCATAGAAAAGAAGGGGATAAATGGAATGCTAACTATTGGTATGAAAGAGCCCATAAACCATTTTGTGATGCGTCCCTAGATCAGGAGTGGCAAGCGCTTGTGAAAAAAATTATTAGTAAATTGAATAAAACAAAAATTATTCAATGATTAATGATATACTAGGACTGTTAAATCAATGCATTACAAATGTATCCATGCACAGGAAGCGCAGGAATTATCAAATAATCCTGGTACAATAATTATTGATACTAGGGATAATATATCATTTAATGCTGGCAATATTTCTAATTCCATCATCTTTTCAAATGAGAATATTCTTGATTCTATAGATCGCAAGGCACCTTTATTGATCTATTATTATCATGTTATTAATAGTAAAGATGCAGCCGAATATTTTGTAAATGATGGATTTCATACTGTTTTTAGTCTTGATGGTGGCTATTATGAATATTCTCAGTAGAATCTTTGATAAAATTCACCGGATTTATTGTGGATGAATTCGAAAACCGTCCCTTGCTCATTTATGATGGAGAATGTGAATTTTGTGTCAAATGGGCTCGTAAATTCAAAGCAATGGCTGGTAAGTTGATTACATTTGTTCCATTACAAAATTTGCCTGTAAACTATGAATACGTAACTCGAGCAGCCTGTCTCAAATCTGTGCAATATATTGATAATGATAATCGCATTGTTAAAGGCGCCGAAGCAGTTTTCCAGTTATTTCACATAGCAAAAAAAGGGTCGTTTTTACTTACCTGTTACAGACGAATACCAATTTTTAGATTTCTTGCGGATTATGTTTATAGCTTGGTAGCAAGAAATCGCCAATTATTTTCGTAAACACTTTGCAATGTCAGTGGATCTAATCCAAAATCATCGAAAATCATTCAAAATAATAATCATAAATTTGATTGTTAGTTTTTCTATACTGTTTGCAATGAATAATCAGAATAGCGTTAAAGAAGTCATTGTCAATGACGAGTGGTTTGCAGAAGTAGAAATCGGCGAATACACGTTGATTTGCCGGATTGCAGGAATGGAGAACGATGGTGAAACGATTATATTACTACATGGTTTTCCGGAAACATCCTATATGTGGGTTAACCTGATGAAAGTACTGGCAGAAAAAGGATATCGTGTAATTGCCCCTGACCAGCGGGGCTATAGTCCGAATGCCAGACCAAACTTTATCAAAGAATACTCACTCAAACATACTTCCAGTGATGTTCTCGCGATCGCAAATGCATATAATTTGCAGCGCTTTCACTTAGTTGGCCATGATTGGGGAGCTTCAGTCGGCTGGGCATTCGTAGCTGAGTACCCTGAAAGATTATATAGCTGGACATCATTATCTATACCTCATATGAAAGCATTTCAGGAAGCATATCGATCAGATATTGATCAACAGAAAAGAAGTAAATACATTGGTTTTTTTAATATGCCATTTTTCCCTGAATTGTATTTATCATTCAATGATTATAATAATCTGAAAAATATCTGGCATGCACATGGTGACGAGGAAAAAGAAGCCTATTTATCCGTATTCCGTCAAAGCGGTGCCTTGCGCTCAGCACTAAACTGGTACAGGGCCAATATCGGCAGGCGCCGGAACCCCAGTGATCATATTAATTTTGGTATTGTTAGAGTACCTACATTACTCATCTGGGGTAACATGGATATGGCCGTTGGTAGAAAGTCTATTGACTTGAATGAACAATATATGGATGGCCCCTACAAATTTTTGGAATTATATGTTGGTCACTGGTTGATCCAGGAGTCATTTGATGATGTATCAAAAGCTATAATAAACCATATTAAAACGTATTCACTGGTATATTATGAGCCAAAATTAGGAAAGAGAAAAAAATAAAAAAAGGGCGCTAGCGCCCTTTTTTTATCAATATTATTTTCTTGTCTTATTTACCTCTTCCCCAACGAGAATGACGCATGAAGTGACGAGCCAGAGCACGGTGTATTTGTATAATCTCCAATTGTTTAGCAGTGAATACCGCCTGTTTTTCTTCGTGAAATGAAGTGGTAATATCCACAACATTAATTCTATACTCTTCTGCTGTAATATTTATAATACCATTCACAAAATCATTATGTAGTGATTCCAATGCTTCTTTAAATGATTCTTCTAATAATTCCAAGTTCTGAACTTGCTCCGTTGTCATACCAAGAACATCATACATTTCCTGGCGAATCTTATCAGAATTGCTAGCATGTTTGCCAAAGCCACCTTTGCCTCTACGCCAGCGATCATCTTTTTCCTTATGCATCGCTTCTAGTATTGCTTTTTGATCATCTGTGAGCAGTTTATCCATTGCTGCTCTAAACCATTCCATAAGTCCCATCAATTCCAGATGCAATTCTTCTTTAGTTATTGAACCAGCTTTTAATCCCGAAAACAATTCATCCATAACTGTTGTCTTATAATCGATCATTTCATTGTATTCTGTTTCTTGTTCAGAGGTGAGAATGCTCCGGATATATTCATCCATGCGCTGATGGTGGCGAAGCCGTTTGTGATGATGATCATTTTCCTCTGAAAACGCTTGTGGATTAAGATCGTCAGGGGGAGAAAGCAACCTTTCCTTTTGTTCCTCGGTGAGATTATCCTGCAGATATAAAGCTAACCGCCATAGAGATGCGTTATCAGGGTAATAATCACCGCCATTGCGTAAATGATCTTTACTATCAGACATTTGCCTGGCAGAAAAACCAAGGTTCTGATCAAGATCATTGATCAACATATCATAGGCGTAGGGGTCCCCAGAATCGTTTCCGGCCCCGAAGAAATTTTCACAGCCTGTTGTAAAAAGTAGACCGATGAATAATATTGGTAGTATTTGTTTCATTATTTTCTCCTTCATTGAATTTAGCCTTTTGACTAATAATAAAGAAATAAAGTTAAATTATTATTTTATCGGAATTATTAATATATAATTACTGATTCATGGTAAAGATGAGATTTATGAACATATTTGTTGTTGTATTATCATTATTATCCTGTATCCAGGCAGAATTGGGTCTCACTATAGTTGGCGGTTTTAATCGGGCCAATGTATTCCATGAGGAAAGTGAAATGCAGGTATGGTTGGGGGATCTAAAAGCACCGGCATTTAGCATTGAAAGAAAAATTGGCCCAGTGGTTGCAGCTATTGGATATTTAAAGGGCGGTTATATAAATGGTTATTCTGATATCGATACTACTTTGAGTATCAATTATATAAATGTTCAATCCTATTATCCGCTAAAGTTTGGCAAATTTACAATACTAGCCGGAATAAATGTTGGTGCACCATTAAGCGCTGTTGAATCATATTCATCTGGAGGGACTAATAAGGTTGCTGTAGAGGAATTAAATATTGATTATGGCGCCTTAATGGGTATATCCTATGGCATTAACGAGAAATATGGAGTAAGATTATTTTTACAATATGGCTTTGCTGAATTATGGATAGAACCTCAAGAAGGAAAGAGGCTAACGCCCATTATTGGTGGTGCTTGTATTTACTATAACTTATGAATTCCCAGATCAACTGAAAATATTACCAAAAAAGAAATAAAATGAGCAACCGGACTATAGCAATTACAGAATCTATTTATCAGTATTTATGCGATCATTCTGTTCGTGAAGATCCTATATTGAAGGATTTACGTGATTATACCTATGAAATGGAAGAAAGGGCCATGCAGATCGCTCCCGAGCAAGGCCAATTTATGCAAATGCTGGTCAAATTGATTGGAGCAAAGAACACCATAGAAGTGGGTGTATTTACTGGATATAGTTCACTGGCTATTGCTCTTGCATTGCCTGAAGACGGACGTATTGTGGCCTGTGATGTGAATCCTCAATACACCAGTGTAGCAGAAAAATTTTGGGTTAGTGCAGGTGTTAGGGGAAAAATCGATTTAAGAATTGGACCTGCCAAGGACACCCTATTAGGGCTAATTAATGGTGGCTTTACTGGTACCTTTGATTTTGCCTTTATTGATGCCGATAAGATCAATTACGATCATTATTATGAACTCTGTTTGCAACTAATTCGTCCTGGTGGTCTCATTACAGTTGATAATGTACTATGGGGTGGGGCTGTATCCGATGATGCTATTAATGATGTGGATACCAATGCCATAAGAGCACTCAATGACAAATTACATCAGGATAAACGGATTGATCTTAGCCTTGTGCCGGTTGGTGATGGCCTCACACTTGCTATGAAACGCAACTGATTTATATTTAACCTATGCTTAAAAAATTAAAGAAGATATTGATAAGGATCTTCCTAAAGTAGGCCACCTTATGGATGACCCCGGAAAAGATATTGTAAATAAATTGGACCAATTTTTCAATAATGTGGCGTCTGGTTTAGAGAAATTATTTGGTGAAGTTGAAAAACTACCTGAAGATTAGCCTTCTGTTAGTTTTTGGACCCCATAATAAAACTAGTAATTATGCGGCTAAACCAGCTGAATGGTAATATAGTTCGCATTAATACTCTGATCTTTGCTTGAGTACCTGCCAGATAGCGCAGTTTATTTCTTTTCCTACTAATAATGTCTTCGATTATTATTGCCACGTCCTCTGGTTCACCTACCCCTTTTTTTGTAATTAGAATATTTCTGTGTAAATCCCTTAATTGCTGAGTGTACTTTGCATAGGGACTATCTGGTTTTAGTCCAGCATCTGCTTCGTGACTATTCTCATCAATTGCTTTTGTAGAATACGTACCTGGTTCAAGTATAATAACCTCGATGCCAAAAGGCTGGAGTTCGAAAAATAAGCTTTCACTAAACCCCTCTAACGCAAATTTCGATGCACCATATGCACCGAGTCCCGGCAGCGTTGATCTACCTTGTGCGCTGGAAATATTTATGATTTTAGTGGAAAAATCTTTACCAGCTTTTGAAGCAGTAGCGCGCATAAGGGGCAGGGCGGAACGGGTTACTTTTTGCACACCAAAAAAATTTGTTTCAAATTGAGAACGTATCTCATCTTCCGATAGGTCTTCAAAGAAACCGCCAATTCCATAACCTGCATTATTTATTAATACGTCAAGGCGGCCATTTTGTTTATCAATAGTATTTATCACCTTACTAATTGAATTATCATCGGTGACATCCAAGTGTAATATTTGGCACTTGGTACCACGTTGTTTCAATTCCATCTTTAAAGCATCCTGTTTTTGCAAATTTCGCATAGTCGCATAAATGGTGTGATCTCTAGCAGAAAGCCTGGCAGCAGTGAGCATACCAAAGCCACTGGAACAACCTGTAATTAAGATGACCTTATTCATGGTGAAATTATTCAATCAGGCCAATTTAAAACTACAGGGACGAATTGTGAGAAATTTCTTTTCATTAATCAAAGGCATATAAAAATATGATTTATTGTATATAAAAGACTTGATCAAATATCTTTACTTGGATAGTTTATGTAGTTGTATAAAATGTAAAGCTAAAGAGGAAATTAAATTTAGAAATATTATGGCAAAGCGCACACCCTATAAAGGCAATAAAGAGAAAGTCGAAACTTTGGTTAAAAAAATGATTGAAGATAACATGTATGATCCCAATGAAGAGGAATTATGGCTGATAAATAATTATGACCGATTTGGTTTATATGCAAAGCCAGTGCTAAAAAGTTTTGAGAAATATTATGATAAGTTGTGGGAAGAATTGAAAAAACAACGGCGCATGGATATTGAAGTGTTCGAAGAACTTGTGGATAATCCAAACATTTATCTAATCGATCTTCTCATAGAACCATTTACTGAATATATCCGTAAAAAGAAAGAATCTAAATCCATGTTAATGCTGCAAAAGCTGAATATTGTTTTCGTGGATGACCGACTAATCTTAAACTAAATATTTTATTTAGTGCCTGGTTTTACGAAGAAACACCTGGACCTTCAGCATCTTCCCAATTGGCTAACTTTCCTAAAGGAAGATCTTAGTTTAAAGGCTCTTGGGCTTTCCGTTGTACGATTGCCTGCAGGTAAAGGGTATACCATAATGCATCAGCATGAAGAACAGGAAGAAGTCTACATGGTAATTAATGGTCGGGGTATTATTCATATAGATGGTGAAGATATTTCATTAAAAAAGGGAGATTTTATCAATGTGGTCCCGGAAAGTAAACGGGCATTGAAAGCAGCTGATGACTCCGATCTTATTTTTATTTGTGCAGGTGCGGTAAGTACAGGTAAATATCCAAAGACTCCAAATTCCAGAGCATTGATCGATGATGGTATTCCTGATTATGATAATGTTCCACCATGGTATGAAGGTAATGAAAAAATTGCCGAGATTAATCAGCGTTTAAAAAATGAGCGTAAAGCGCCAAAAGAATAAATCAAATATGAAGTATCATTATCTGATTTTTTGTTTGCTTACTTTTCTGGTGGCTGAAGACATGACATTACTGGCCCCTGATGGTTCCACCGTGTTCATACATCGGGATGAATATGGGGTGCCACATATTGTTGCAGACAACCAAAATGCGGTTTCATTTGGCCAGGGATTTGCGGAAGCACAGGACCGGTTATATCAGATGGATCTGAATCGTCGTGGTTCATTAGGCCGCTTGAGTGAATTATTTGGTGATCTGACACTGAATATGGATAAAGATATTCTTCGGTTAGGTTACACAAAATCTGAGTACGATGAAATGTTCGCTGAGCTGGAAACCGAAGTACAGGAATTTATTAGTGCATATGCTGATGGCGTGAATACATATGTTGATTCTATGATAGCCAATCCTTCCAAATACAAACCTATAGATTATGCCTTTTTGGAATTTGAACATTGGGAAGTTCACCATTCTCTGGCATTTGCGGTTTATTTTTGCAGGTTATTTGGTATGTTTGGCGGGCAGGAATTAACACGTCTGACTGAATTGCAGGATAATGGTTGGAATTGGTTCAATGAAAATTTGCCAGTGAACGATACCACCTGTACAACCACCTTGTTAGATGAAGGTAGAGCAATGCAGCAGGACTGGACTTATTCGGGGATAGTCATACCCGATCATATTGCCCGGGAAGTAGCAGATCATAAAGCAGCAATAAGTGAATTTGCTGAAGAAATCGGATTGATCTTTAAACTCGGAAGTTTTGCAGCAGCAATAAGTTCTACAAGTTCAGCTAATGGTAATGCTATGATCCTTGGTTGTCCTCAGATGGGTGGACCAAACTATAATGAAACATCCCGTACGATGGAAGTAGAATTGCAAAGTCCTGATTTCCATGTAGGTGGACTAAGTATCCCTGGATTTCCAGGCGTTCTTATTGGACATTCAGAATATCTTGGTTGGACGAATACTAGCGGTGTTAGTGATAATGTGGATGTCTATATTGATTCCACCCAAAGTCCAAATTATAATGATGGTTACTGGCACAATGGTGAATGGCTCGATTTCGAAGTGATTACTGACACTATCTACACATTAACCGGAT
>JBJKZU010000008.1:0-13532 GCA_045569095.1 Fidelibacterota bacterium | reverse complement strand
TTAGAGGTTTAACACGGAAGCCCTTGTTATATAGAAACCCAGTAGAATAAATTCGCTAATGTTTTTCCCGATAGGAAATAATAAATGAAACAAAAGTACTTTAACCTAAATGCTACAGTGGTAAATATTTATAGTCATCCGGATTTTAAATCCGCGGTAGTAACTCAAGGCCTATTAGGTGAGTCCTGTGAAATCATAGATTCGAAGGATTGTTGGTTTAATGTAAATCAGTGGGATGGTTATAGCGGCTGGATACACAAACATCAAGGTATTGTAGCTGATAAAACTTACGATGCCAATCTCACTGTCTTTGAAATGGATGGTATTGTAACTAAAAAAAGTGGAAAGACGGTAATTAGGGATATCATTTTTGGCAATTTATTGATCGGGAAACCAATGAATGGTGGTTTCAACGTCACATTACCAGACGGTGAAAAAGGATGGACAAATACGCTATTAGGCCGCATGACAGAGCAACCAACCCGTAAGAGTATAATACGTCTTGCACGATCATTCATGGGAGTGCCTTATTTATGGGGTGGAAAATCTCCCCACGGCTTTGATTGCTCTGGGTACATTCAAACAATATATAAGACTTTTAATATCGAATTACCAAGGGATGCATATCAACAGGCGGATTATTTAAAGGAATACACAATAACTATGGAACAGGCCAAGCAAGCTGACTTACATTTTTTTAAGAATGATGGTAAGATTACTCACGTTGCGCTTGCTGAGGAAAATGGATATTTTCTACATGCGCAAGGCTGGGTTAAAGAAGAGAGTTTCGACTCTAGTGCACCAAATTTTAACCGTGATTTGAAAAATAAGTATGCCTGCTCGGTATCAATGGAACCAATTTTAGGAACATGAAGAATTATCCATCTAAAAATGGATCATTATTAAATCGTGCAGTCCTAGTTCTGAACTCAAGTTATGCCCCCATGACAATTACTACATCAAAACGCGCCATTTGTTTATTTTTTCTGGATAAAGTGGATGTTATCGAAACATATGCAGATCTTATTCATTCCCCCAGTAGGATTTTACCCTTGCCAAGCATTGTTAAATTGAAAGATTATATTAGCTACAATAGTATGAACGTGGTTTTGAGCAGGAAAAATATTTTGCTGCGTGATAAACACCAGTGCCAGTATTGTGCGAATAAATCTAACCCTCTTACAATAGATCACATCATACCAAAGGAACGTGGTGGGAGTGAGTCGTGGGATAATTTGGTAACTGCGTGTCAAAAATGTAATAGGAAAAAGGGTAACAGAACTCCAGAAGAAGCCAATATGCAACTATTAAAGTATCCTCAGAAACCAAATAGAATCCATTATTTTCAACACTTCATTCAGGAATCGCAATCTTCATGGAAACCATACCTGTTTTTAGAATCATTTTAGGGGCATAAGCGTTGAAACGTGTGCTCAGTGGTATTCAACCATCAGGATATTTACATCTGGGGAATTACTTTGGCATGATGAGTCGCATGATTCGTTATCAAAAAGAAAATGATCTTTTTTCATTTATTGTGAATTATCATGCCATGACCACAATTCAGGATCCAACTATTCTTGAAAATAATACAATTAATGCTGTTCTTGATTTTATTTCATTAGGACTGGATCCTGAAAAATCTACATTTTGGGTTCAGGGAGATGTATCACAAGTTACCGAATTCACTTGGATTATTTCCAATGTAACCAATGTTGGCCTTATTGAACGTTCCACCTCGTATAAAGACAAAATTTCTAAAGGAATCACACCTAATATGGGTTTATTCAGTTATCCGATACTTATGGCCTCAGATATTTTGTGTTTTGGCGGAGATATTGTGCCAGTTGGTAAGGATCAAAAACAACATTTGGAAATGACCAGGGATATTGCCATAAAATTTAATAACACCTATGGTGAGACTTTAGTGGTACCTGAACCAGATATTGATCAGGAAACTCAACTCGTTCCTGGAATTGATGGGCAAAAAATGAGTAAATCCTATAATAACACAATTCCTATTTTCGGTGATGAAAAATTCATTCGTAAACAGATCATGTCGATCGTAACTGACTCTACGCCAGTTGCTGAACCAAAAGATATCAAATCACCTTTATACAAGTTGTTTGTATTATTTTTAGATGAAAAAGGTAAAAAAGATTTAAAGGGAAGATTTCTTAGTCCTGGACTTCAGTACGGAGACGTAAAAAAGGAACTTTTTGAAACAATAATAGAGTATTTTCGTCCGTTCAGGAAAAAAAGAGAATACTTATCAGGTCATATGGATTATGTTTATGAACAACTGTTAAATGGGTCCAATAAAGCGAGTGCAGTAGCTGATCAAATTCTCAGTAAAGTGAGAAAAGTAACGGGCTTAAATTACATGGTCTAATATGTATAAAGTAAAACTAGAGAACTTTACAGGACCTCTGGATCTGCTAATGTACTTCATTCGCCGCGATGAAATTGATGTTTATGATATTCCTATAGCACGGATAACAGCAGAATACATGGAAACTCTAGATATGATGCAGACATTGAACTTGAATGTCGCGGGTGAATTTATTCTTATGGCTGCCACCCTTATGCGAATTAAGGCAAAAATGCTTTTACCCAAACCGCAATTAGGCGATGAAGATGAAGTTGAAGATCCACGCGAGGAATTAGTGCAACAACTGCTCGAGTACCAACGATTCAAGGAGATGGCATATGATCTGGATAAATTAGCCATGGAACGAGGGCAATACCATCCTCGCGGTTTTGAAATGAACTCTCCAGTTCTGGAAGAGGACACAGCAGCATATTTAAAAGATGTTACCTTATATGAAATTGCCCGATTATTTAAAAATGCTATGGATAATATGCCCGTCATACATCCATACGAGCTACATCGTGAACAAGTGCATTTAGGTGAGCAAAAAGCATTAATATCTCGTTCTTTTGACATAGATGGATGTCTTCGTTTTTCTGCTTTGATCAAAAAATTAAAAACTAAATTAGAAATTGTCGTAACATTCTTAGCTGTATTGGAATTAGTTCGAATGCGCCAGATAATTGTAATTCAAAATGACCTATTTGGTGAGATGGAAATGCAAAGACTTATGGCGGAAGCGTAAAAAATGAATTTATCTGAGGAAATTCAAATAGTTGAAGCTTTACTTTTTGCATCACCAGAACCCCTCACCCAGACCCGTATTAACCTGATATTTGAAACTGATCCACCAAAATTGGATAACGTCGTAAAAGAACTTAATCTTTATTATGAACAGGCCAATAGAACTTTCAGAATTCAAGGGATTGCTGGTGGCTTCCAATTAACAACACTACCTGAATTTGACATATGGATAAAACGTATGCTTGATAAAACCGGTAAACTAGCATTATCAACCGCTGCCTTGGAAACCTTGGCAATAATAGCGTATAAACAGCCGATAAGCAGATTTAATGTAGAGTCGATTCGTGGGGTTGATTGTAGTGGAGTGATCAAGACATTATTATCTAAAAGCCTTGTACGGATAAAAGGTCGCGATGAAGGGCCCGGCCGCCCTCTGTTATATGCAACAACCGATAAATTCCTCGAAAACTTTGGGGTTAATAGAATATCTGATTTACCAAAATTAAAGGAAATAACAGACTTAAATGATGGAGACGCTGTAGAAAAAATGAAATTAATGAAACTGCAATTAAAACCATCCGACCAACCTCCAGATATTTCGCCAGATGATCCGGCAACCGGTGCAACAGCGCAAACATAATTCTTAATGCGTTTAAATAAATATCTAGCTCATTCTGGGATCGCATCCCGGCGCGGATCAGACTACTTAATTAAAGCAGCTACAATTACGGTCAATAATATTTTAGTTATTGACCCTGCCTATGATATTAAAAAAAATGATATTGTAAAATATGATGGAAAAAACATTCAAATAAATAATAAAACGGTAGTTTTAATGTTTAATAAACCAATGGGTATTATTACGACCATGAATGATCCACAAAATAGGCTATCGGTTGCTGACTTATTGCCAAAAGAAAATAGGGTATTCCCTATTGGAAGATTGGATAAAAATACCACTGGGTTATTACTTGTAACCAATAATGGTGATTTGGCCAATAGGTTAATGCACCCCAGGAATCGCGTGCCAAAGATTTATGAAGCAATAATAGACTATCCATTGGATCAAAAAAATATTAGTAAAATAAAAAAGGGTATTTTTATAGGTGCTGGTGAATGGGGAAAAGCCAATATCATTAGTCAGAAAAAAAGTAAAAAAAGAACTTTAGTTATATTGGAACTTCACCATGGTAAAAATCGCGAAATTAGACGATTATTTCATGCGATAGATCACAAGTTATTTTCTTTAAAAAGAGTTCAATATGCCGGTTTGGACTTAGGACACCTTCCCTTAGGGCAATACCGCTCATTAGATCATAATGAATTGCGGAAGATACAGTCATTCACAAAATAGTAAATTAGGTATTTATCTTATTTTTGATATATTTCCCAATTCATTGGTTTTCTATCAAGTGAATAGTAAATTTGCCGGCTATTTGAGAAGAGGATTGCATGATTATCGCTATTGATGGTCCTGCCGCGTCTGGTAAAAGCACTACCGCTAAATTGGTAGCAAAGAAATTGAAAATGACTTACTTAGACACAGGCGCCATGTATCGTGCTGTAACCCTAGCGTTATTACGATCAAACACCAATCTGGATGATTATGATTCTATTTGCCAGGTTGTTAGTGAACTAGAATTGGACATTTATGATCAGGGAACTAAAACTGTTGTAAGATTAGATGGTGAGGATGTCTCTCAGGCAATACGTTCAATGCTAGTGACCGAAAACGTAAGTGCTGTAAGTGCGGTGAAGTATGTACGAGAAGCCATGGTTGAAATACAGCGTAATATTGGAAAAAAGACTAATTGTGTTGTTGAAGGTCGTGATATTGGAACTGTAGTATTTCCAGATGCAGAATTCAAAATATTTATGGTTGCCGATGATAAAATGCGTGCAGAAAGAAGACTCAAGGAACTCCATTTAATGGGCGAGAATCGGTCACTACAAGAAGTAATGACTAATTTGAAAAAGCGGGATGAAAAAGATTCAACTCGATCACACTCACCGCTGCTGAAGGCGGATGAAGCGATTGAAATTGATACATCGATGTTATCCATTGATCAGCAAGTGGAAAAAATTATTAATCTTGTGAGAAAAAAATAACTAATAGGAACCAAATGACTCAGAAAAAAACTAGTGAAATGGTCGTTGAAGAGATGGATGTAGTTAATACTGCTGAAGTCAGTGAAGATTCTGCAAATGCAGAGGATGCACCTGCGGTCGCTCTAAATGAAGAAAATGATATAGAAGACGATTTACCACCTGCAGTGGATTATCTCGATCCCACATTATTTAATGATATCCGAATTATAACTAGAGAAGATTTGGATTCAAGTGTGGAACAAACTGAAGTATCAGAGGACATTCAAGATCAATACCTCGGATCTATATCTGAAATATCTGAAAACCAGGTTCTCACTGGGCGTGTTATCGGGATGAATGATAAAGATATTTTAATTGATATTGGATTTAAATCTGAAGGTCTGATAGATCGCTCGGAATTCCCACAGAATGCACTACCTCAAATTGGTGACCAAATTGAAGTATATCTTGAGTATCTTGAGGATCGAAACGGCAACCTGGTCCTGTCAAAAGAAAAAGCCGATTTTATGCGTCGTTGGCGGGATATTCGGGAATTTCACGATAAAGAAAAAATCTTTACCTGTAAAATTTTGCGAAGAATTAAAGGTGGGATGATTGTTGATATTGATGGTTTGCAAGGATTTCTACCTGGCAGTCAAATTGATGTTCGACCCATAAAGGATTTTGATCAATATTTAGATCAGGAACTAGAGGTGCGCGTAGTAAAACTTAATGAAGCTCGTAAAAATATAGTTGTTTCTCACAAAGTAATTATTGAAGATAGTCTTAAAGAGAAACGAGAAGAATTACTGGCTGATATGGAAATTGGTCAGATAATGGAGGGCAGAGTAAAAAATATTACCGATTTTGGAGTTTTTATAGATCTTGGAGGCATTGATGGTTTGCTGCACATTACAGATCTTTCATGGGGCAGGGTAAATCATCCGAGCGAAGTTGTAAAATTGGATGAAACATTATCGATAAAAATAATTGATTATGATAAAGAAAAACAGCGTGTATCTCTGGGGCTTAAACAACTGATGCCACATCCCTGGGAGAATGTTAAAGAAAATTATCCTATTGGATCTAATGTTAAAGGTAAAATTGTGAGCTTAACCAATTATGGTGCATTTGTCGAACTTGAAGCCGGAGTAGAGGGTCTAATTCATGTATCTGAGATGTCCTGGACGCGCCATATAAAAAATGCGTCAGAAATGTATTCCATTGGTGAAATAATTAAAGCAGGAGTACTAGCGATTGATACGGATGAGCGAAAAATTAGTCTTGGGGTAAAGCAACTTGAACCAGATCCATGGGATGAAATTGAAGAAAAATTTATGGTTGGTAGTCTGCAAAAAGGTAAGGTAACCAATATTACACAGTTCGGAGTTTTTGTGGAACTAGAAGAAGGAATTGAAGGATTAATCCATGTTTCTGATCTGTCATGGACAAAAGTAGTTCGACACCCAAAGGAGACGGTACAAAAGGATGAAAATGTAGAAGTTCGTATTCTCGAAATTTCACGCGAAAAAAGACGAATTGCACTAGGCCTGAAGCAGGTTGCAGAAGATCCCTGGCCAGAACTAATGAAGAAATTTGAAACGGGTAAAGAAATTACTGGAGAAATAATTCATATTTTGGAAAAAGGAATTATTTTGCAACTTGAAGACGATGTGGAAGGGATTGTTCCTTTTGGTAGCGGGTCCAAGAAAAATCGTAAGGAAGTATTGACAAAGTTTAGTGCAGGAGATAGTATTACCGGCCATGTAATGGAAGTTAAGCCAGATGATAAAAAGGTAGTCATTTTCATTGAGGAATTGTCAGGCGAAATAAATACGGGTTCAAAAGAAAATGAGGTTACTGAGTATTTAAATAAACAGGATGAACCAGCATCCGAAAAAATAGAGTTGCCTGACGAGCTAACTGAGGGGTCAAACGAAGAAAAAGAACCTGAATAAACACGATTTAAGTATATCAAAAAGTTGATGATATTTTGAAAATTTCAAATTTCATAACTTTTCTATCAAAACAGCAATTTGGTGCCCGTGCTGGGGCATTAGGATTAGCTATCTTCCTTTGGATGTTTGTAGTTAGTAATAATGATTATGTAACTATTATGAATGTTCCAATCGAAGTAAGAAACCTCAATGAGCGGAAACGAGCGTATAAGAAAGAAATACCTCAATCAGTTCAGGTTCGTTTAAAAGGTAGTGGTCGCGCCATTTTTAAAACATTGTTATTAAAGGATTTTGCTTCCGATTTTAAACTGGTTATTGATCTTGATAGAATATCGGAGGAATATAATTTTTATTTAAATGAATATTATGATAAGTACCCACAAAAAGTATCTATCCCATCTGCCTTTAAATTGCAATATATCGAAGTTGTGTATCCAGATTCCATTCATATCAGTCTTGATAAATATATGGTTAGATATGTTCCTGTTCAATCTCAAGTTTTAGTAAATCCAAGTCCAGGGTTTATAAAGGTAGGACTTCCAATTCTAGACTCAAGTCTGGTCAAAATCGCTGGCGCAAAAGAGGCAGTACAATCGATCAATTTTGTTCAAACAAAAAAAGATACTATTTCTGATGTAGACCTTCCCATAAATACTCGTGTTGCGCTTGAAAGAATAGAAAATGTTCTCATAGAGTATTCATTTCTCAGTATTAATTATAGCCAGGATATTCAGGCTATCAGTGAACGTATCATCAGTGAAGTACCGGTAAAAATAATTAACAATATACCAGGTTTAGTTGTAAGGAGAAATCCGAGCACCGTTTCACTGACAATAGTTGGAGGTGTAGATTATATTGCTGAGGTACAACCTATTGATATTAATGTTTTCATCAATTTTACTTCTGAATGGTCCCCTAAAAAACAATTCTATGAACCAAAGGTAATAGTCCCCGCAGGAATAATAAGCTGGCGAGATTTAACACCACGTAATATAGAGTTAGCGGTTGCTAAGGAACCGGATTGATGATACTTGGTATTGAGTCGTCTTGCGATGAGACGGCTGCCGCAATATGTAACAACGGTAATATTCTTTCCAGTATTATTAGTTCACAACAAATACATAAAGATTTTGGTGGTGTTGTTCCCGAAATTGCGTCCCGAGAACATGAACGTTTGTTAAACTACAGTGTAGAAAAGGCGCTTGATGATGCTGAAATTGCCTTAAGCGATCTTGATGGTATAGGTGTAACCCAGGGGCCAGGACTGGCTGGGACACTATTAACAGGTGTTTGTTTTGCAAAGGGTCTTTCTCAAAGTTTAAATATTCCTATTCTTGGAATAAATCACTTGGAAGCACATATATATGCGAACTTCTTAACTGACCCTACGTTAACATACCCTCTTGTCTGTTTATTGGTTTCTGGAGGTCATACACAATTATGGTTAGTTAAACAAATGGAGGATTATGAATTATTAGGTGAGAGCAGAGATGATGCGGCAGGTGAAGCTTTTGATAAAGGTGCAAGAATTCTTGGGTTGGATTATCCTGGAGGACCTGCGATAGAAAAATTGGCTCACAATGGTGATTGTAAAGCCATTGATTTCCCTAGGGCATTTTATAAAGATGAATCTCTGGAATTCAGTTTTAGTGGCTTAAAGACCTCATTGCTTTATTTCATGGAAAAAAAAGATAAAACTGTAATGCTTGCGGATGTAGCTGCAAGTTATCAAAAAGCAATATTAGATGTGCTAGTGCACAAACTAGCAATGGCTGTAAAAAGGAAAGATGTAAGAACTTGTGTTATTGCTGGTGGAGTTGCAGCGAATAATAAATTACGAAGTATGGTAAAAAAAATAATGGGCGATGAGATCAGTGTATTATATCCGGAATCTGCTCTATGCACGGATAATGCGGCTATGATTGCTTACCTGAGTGAATTATATATGGAAAAGGGAATTACTAGTCTAATTGACTTTGATGTATCCCCCAATTTAAAAGTAGTTTAATTATGGATATTTCTTTGTTGAAACCAGTAGATGCCTGGTTTTGGGTGTTTTCAATTATTGTATTGCTTACAATACTAGCAACATACTTATCAATTAGAAATCACCCTGAATTAAGATGGCTACTTATTCTGCGTGGTATTTCATTAATTATAGCGTTGTTTTTATTGTTACAGCCTAGATTTACATGGACTGAAAATAAGGTAATAGAATTGGGCTGGAATATTTATGTCGATAATTCAGTTAGTATTGGTTATCACCCAGCACTGTCTTTACAAACCATTAAATCTGAATTTTCACAATTGTTAATTAATCTAAATAAGCAAGATATAACACCATATTTATTTTCATTTTCTGAGAGTGTTTCAGAACTTGAAAGTGTTCAATCATGGGATGGGAAAGGTTCATCGACTAATTTAGGATCGGTTACCAGTCATATTATATCAAATCAGGGAATACTCGCTGGTGCTATTATAATTACAGATGGTCAGATTAATCAAGGTTTGGATCCAACCCAATTGATCCAAAATGTAGAGGTACCTGTTTATACTTTAGGGATTGGTGAATTCACTCCTCTGGTTGATCTTAGTATACAGTCAATTGATGCGCCTACTGTTGGAATAAAGGGTGAGGACGTAACGATAAATGTGACCATAAATTCAACTGGTGATACGAAGGAGAGAGTAAATGTAATCTTATATCAAGGTGAAAAGATGTTGGGTTCAAAATATCTTCAAACAGAAGGTTTTGGATCACGCACGGAAGCACGTTTCATGTTCACTCCGTCAGATTTAGGTGAAAATGAATACAGGGTTAAGGTCTCTACTTTATCACAGGAAATAAATATCGAGAATAATCAGCAGAAATTTTTTATTACCATATTAAAGGATCGATATACGGTTGCGCTTATTACAGGATCCCCGAGTTTTAATACAAGTGTTATAAAAAGATATATTCGGAAATATCCTCGTGTAGAATTGGATCATTTTGTAAGGAGAAATAATGGATATTTACCGACAATGAAATCTTTTTGGTCTAAGCCCTATCAGTTGATCATTTTTGACAATTATCCTATCAAGGAATTGTCATCAAAAACCCAGCGAATTTTTTCCAAAAAAATCGGTGCAGAGAAATCTTCATTAATATGGTTATTAGGTGGTAATGTAACAGAAAAATCCGCCAGTTCAATAATTCCATTTTTTCATTTACGTATGAAAGATCGGATTCAAACCTCTGAAAAAACATTATGGTATATGACCTCAGAGGCACTAAGTCGCAGTATTTTTCAAGGATTAGAGGTAAACGATGATCTTGATTTCTGGCAAAATTTTCCCCCAATACTGGCGTTGTATAATTTTGAAAGTACTAATGATGAAATTGAAGCAATTGCATATAATCAAGGATCGGGTATTGTTCCTCTAATGTTCTTGGGTGAAAAACAGGGTATTCGTAGTACAGTTTGGACTTCTCCTGACTTTGCTACCATTCATCACAGATTATCTGGAACTGATTATTCAAAAATTTTCCCCGAATTATGGACAAGGTTATTTTCATGGCTCTTAAAAACAGGCGGAGATAAAAAACTATATTTTAGACTAAATAAAGAATCCTATCAGCAAGGAGAAGAAATATTTATTACAGGTACAAGCATTGGTAATAAAAGGAGATCAAAGGATCAAGCATTCATAACCACCAAAAATGATAGCCTTGAAATCAATTCTGCTGAATTAAGATTTAATCCGGGATCTAAGCGCTGGGAGGGAAATATTTGGGCACCAAAACCAGGGTACTATTCATACGAAATATCTATGCAGGATGGTAGTGCACTACCAGTGAAACAAACTGGGCGATTTATCGTAGAAGAGAGTCAGATAGAATTAAATGAGGTAGCGTTGAATTCCCCATTATTAGATAATTTATCAATGAAAACAAATGGCGCATATTACCCTTGGGCATCCCGTGCAGAATTATTTAATAAAGCTTTACCACGAGAGCGCCAAGAAAAGATCAAAAGATCAACTAGATTCAATGAAGAGACCTGGGTCCTGGTTATCTTGATTGTGTTATTGACAATTGAGTGGATACTCAGGAAAAGAATCGGGCTACCGTAAATAAATAGTGCAACTTTCCGATCGAAAATATTAGTTTTAAGTAAGGAGTCCTATTGGCGATGAAACGTATCACCATTATTGGCACCGGCTACGTGGGTTTAGTAAGTGGTGCTGGAATATCTGATTTTGGCCATCAGGTTCGTTGTGTAGATATAGATAAACAAAAAATTGATCTGTTAAATGATGGCATTATACCAATATACGAACCAGGACTAAAAACGCTAATTGCACGAAGTGTTAATGCTAATAGATTAACTTTTTCCGTTGCCGTAGAGGATGCAATTAAATGGGCCGAAGTTATTTTTATTGCAGTTGGTACTCCACAAGGTGAAAATGGTGATGCAGATATTTCAGCAGTAATAGCAGTTGTAGAACAGATTGGAATAAATCTTAATAATTACAAAGTAATTAGTACAAAGAGTACTGTTCCAATCGGAACGGGGAAAATGATTCAAAAAATAATTGACGAGCATAATCATGATAAAATTAAATATGATTATTGCTCTAATCCTGAATTTCTAAGAGAAGGTACTGCAGTCAGGGACTTTTTGCATCCTGATCGTATTGTATTGGGATCAACAGGCGATAAAGCCTTTGATTATTTAAAAGATGTTTACCGACCACTTTACATTAATGAAACTCCAATGGTACACACAACGGTTGAGACAGCGGAGATGATTAAATATGCAGCGAATGCTTTTCTGGCAATAAAAATAAGTTATATCAATGAGGTGGCAAACCTTTGTGATGAAATTGGCGCTGATGTGCATGTGGTTGCGAAAACACTTGGTACGGATGGACGCATCAGTCCAAAATTTTTACATCCGGGCCCAGGATTTGGTGGCTCTTGTTTTCCTAAGGATACAAAAGCACTCGTTCAAATTGCAAAAAAATACAACATAGATATGGCTACTGTAACTGCTGCAATCGAAACAAATATTTTCCAGCGAAAACGGATGCTTAATAAGTTAAATGACCTATTGAATAATGATCTGAAAGGCAAGATAATTGCAGTACTAGGTTTAGCTTTTAAGCAGGAGACTAATGATGTACGTGAGTCCCCTGCAATTGAAATTATTAAAGGTATTCATGATAAAGGAGGTATAATTAAAGCCTATGACCCGATTGCAAACGATTCCATGAAAGAAATTTTTCCAGCATTAGATTTTAAATCAAGTTGGTATAAGGCTGTAGAAGGTAGCGATGCGGTAGTAATTATGACTGAATGGAATGAATTCAGAAGTATGGATTTAGAAAGATTGAAAAATTTGATGTCCCAACCTGTAGTACTTGATACTAGAAATATATTAAGTGTATCCGAATTAAAACGTCTAGAGTTCAAGTTTGATAATGTAGGGCATAGAGTAGCTTAAGTGATTGTGGAAAAAACACCTCTTGAAGGTTTATTACTTATTAAACCGAATGTTCATGAAGATAAACGTGGTTATTTCTACGAAAATTATAGGGATGAATTATTTGAAGCAAATGGATTACCAACTAATTTCCGTCAGGATAACCAGACAAAATCCGTTAAGGGTACTTTAAGAGGACTTCATTATCAATTTAAATATCCGCAAGGGAAATTAGTACGAGTAAGTCTCGGAATGGTTTATGATGTGGCTATAGACATAAGAAAAACTTCGCCAACATTTAGTCAATATTTTGGTGTTAATCTTACAGATAAGGATCATATGCAAATGTACATTCCACCTGGATTTGCTCATGGCTTTTGTGTGCTTTCGGATCAGGCTATTTTTCAATATAAATGTACTGAGATTTATCATCCGGAGGATGAATTTGGTATTCGCTGGGACGACCCGCAGATTAATATTAATTGGTCAATAACAGATCCAGTCATTTCTGAGCGTGATTTAAAATTACCGTTCCTTGCAGAACAGAAAAATATACCTGCATATGAGAGGTAAATGAATAATACTATTCTTATAACCGGCGGATGTGGGTTTATTGGTTCAAATTTCATTCAATACATTCTGGCCAATACTAAATATCGAAATGTCATTAATCTGGATAAACTTACCTATGCAGGGAACCTCAATAATTTGCTGGATATTCAAAAAGATGAAAGATACATCTTTATCCAAGGTGATATTTGCGATCATAATTGTGTGCGTAACATATTTAAAGAATATATCCCGAATGTTGTGGTTCATTTTGCAGCGGAGAGCCATGTTGATCGATCCATTGATGGTCCACAGCAATTCATTCAAACCAATATCATTGGTACCTCTGTATTG
>JBJKZU010000007.1:0-13594 GCA_045569095.1 Fidelibacterota bacterium | reverse complement strand
ATTATCCCTAATCATACAAAAAGGATTTGCACCTTATTTCCTTATTGTTAGAGACATTGTTCAACAAACTAAATCCACTATTGGTCGCGGATCCGGTGCTGCATCTGTTGTAAGCTATTGTCTATACATTACACAGGTAGATCCCCTACGCTACAATCTGAAATTTGAACGTTTTATTCATCCAGAACGAATAAATATGCCTGATATTGATATTGATTTCCCCTGGGATGAGCGCGATAAAATTCTAGATTATATTTTTAATAAATACGGTACTGAACGAAGCGCCATGGTATCGAGCCAGGTATTTATGCAACCGCGATCATCAATCCGTGAAGTAAGTAAGGTCTTCGGCCTGGCAGAAGAAGAAATCAAGGCCATAACGAAACGAATTGGTTATTACAGTCGCCGATCTGAACTGGTAAAATGGGTGCAAAATGATAGACGATTTAAGAATTTGAACTTAGATGACACACTCATGGAAATACTGAAACATAGTGAAAAAGTTATGGGTGCTTTTCGACTGTCTTCAGTGCACCCTGGCGGTGTGATCATTGTTCCAGATGAAATACAAAAATATGTACCTGTCCTGACGGCACCTAAGGGTGTTCAAATTGTGGAATGGGAAAAAGAACAGGTTGAAGATTCCGGATTATTAAAAATTGATATTCTGGGTAACCGCTCTTTAGCAGTAGTCCGCGACACACTAAAACAGGTGGGACTCTACCGTAATAAATACATGGACTACCATGAAATCCAGCCAGTTGATGATCTCAAGACCGCGGAATTGATGAAAGCGGGGCACACCATGGGCGTTTTTTACATTGAGAGTCCTGCCACGCGGCAATTATTAATAAAAGCAGGTAAAGTAGATTTTGAGCACGTAGTTATTTATTCATCAATTATTCGGCCAGCAGCAAACCGCTATACCAACTTGATGCTGGACCGAATTCACGGGCAGCCATGGAAAATTTTACATAAAGATTTAGAATGTCTTAGAGAGAGCTATGGTATTATGGTTTATGAGGAGCAGGTATCTACAGTAGCGCGAAAAATAGCCGGATTCAGTTACGCTGAATCTGATTACCTTCGTAAGGTTATTTCCAAATCAACATTAGAACATGTTATTCCCTGCTGGAAAAATAAATTTATATCTGGGGCGATCAATCGTGGATATACCACCAAACTAGCACAAACATTGTGGAAAATGATTCAATCATTTTCTGGGTATTCATTCTGCAAGCCTCACTCTGCATCTTACGCTATGTTATCTTTCACCTGCGCATACTTAAAGGCCCATTTCCCGGCAGAATTCCTAGCCGCAGTAATTACAAACCAAGGCGGTTTCTATAACCCTTACGCCTATCTCAGTGAGGCAAGAAGGTTTGGTATTCGCATTATGTCACCGCATATCAATCGTAGTTTTCGAGAATATAGAGGTCGAAATAATCGTATTCGCATGGGGTTCATGGCCATTTGTAACCTGCAAGCCAAAGCTATCAATACAATACTCAATGAACGAAAAAGCGGCGATTTCGCATCTCTTGCTGATTTTCTCTCTCGGGTAGATATCGATCTATCTGATGCTATGGCCTTAACCAACGCTGGTTGTTTTGCGGAATTAGAATCAAAAATTACACATAAAGACATTGCTTTTCGTACGGCTCACTTCTATCTACAAAACGAAAACAGAGAACCACTTACAGTGCCTATACTTACAGGAAATTTATCCCATCAAGAGAAACGAAAACTAGAAATAGACACTTTCGGATTCCCCATATCAGAACATCCGCTACTAAATTATTTACCATATTTGGGAGCGCATATAAAAAAAGCAAAGGATATCCATCTTTACAAAGGAAAGACCATTGCTTTGGTTGGCATAGTAATTACCCAAAAGATCACAGCTACCCGTAATCGTCAACCTATGGAATTCGTGACCTTCGAAGATGAAACAGACTTATATGAATGCGTTATGTTTCCTGAAGCATATGAAACATTTGGTGATTTATTAAACTGGGAAACACTATTTCTAATTCAAGGCAAAGTGGAAGAAACATACAGTGTCTACACTGTAACGATAGAAAGACTAATCAGTTTAACACAAATGATAAAAAAAATAAAAGCAACAAATACTGTATTAACTGAAAGCCTGACGCAATAATTCTAAACTCTTGGGAACGCCTGTATTGGCGTCTTCTTTTCCTTCAAACTCCAGTGAGATATAACCTTGATAATTGGCCCTTTTGAGAATTTGTGCGATACGCGGATAATCCAAGTCCAAGGTATACCATTCTCCTCCACCATAATATGTTTTAGCCTGAACAAATATTGTCTGTTTCGCAATCTGTTCCAGTTTATCATAGGGGTCCTCGAGAAAATTACCTGTATCCATTAACACTCCAAGCCAGGGAGAATCGATAGCATTTACGATCCGCAATAGGCCTTTCGGAGTACGAGTTAGTCCCCAGTGATTTTCCAGAGCCAAAACAACGCCTGCTTTTTCCGCAGCTGGCAGACATTCCATGATTGATTCAATGCACCAGTTGAACCCATCATCCTCCGTAAACCCTGGAAGCACTGGTTCTATACCACGATTAGCCATGAGTTCATCAAATGATTTTATAGTATTCCAGCGTCCAGAATTAAGTCGGATATAAGAAATACCTAGGTCATGGGCAATATCAATACAGTGCCGTGTATGTTCAATATTTTTGTCTCTTCCCGCCTTGTCAGGATCAACAAAATCCTGATGAATCGATAAACAAATTAATTCTATACCATTGTCTTCAGCTTGTCTTCGAAGAGAGGTTAAATACTCTGGTGTTTCATTATCCATTTGGACATGGAGAACATCCACTCCATCTGCCCCAAGATTAGCTGCATGGTTAATCACTTCCTGAACAGTTACTTTTGGTTCACGAAAATGCCAGTATGAATAGGTAGCTATTGCAAATTTATATTTATGTCTCATAATACTATTCCCACAGGATTTTAACAATGATCCAGCAAATGGCAGCAGTGCTGCTGTACTAAGAAATTTTCTGCGATCCATTAATTTTTCCGGTCAGCTAAACGGTAGTCATTCTCACCAAATATTTCTTGACAATCAATGATCTCACCATCTTCCCGCGTATAACACTTTTCTGTAATCAACTCACCATTTTTAAAGTCAACTTCACTCATAACGTTACCTTGCTCTCCCCGTTCACCCCTATTCATATAATACCATACCCAGGGACCATCTTTATTATCATCCTTGTATAAACCCTTGAATGCTATCTCATCCTTGCGATAATAATCAACCCATTCACCGACTCGTTTACCTTTAGCAAATTCACGAACACCACTAATCTCACCATCCGGGAAATAACGAAACCACTTGCCATGTTTCATTCTATCTTTGTAACTGGGTTCTTCCTTTAGCTGGCCATTCTCATAATATTCATATTCAAAAGTATCGTATAAAACACCCATACGCCACTCTTCAAACCGTTGGTAGCCTCTTTCATCCCAAAAAGCCCACAAGAGATGTTTTTTACCTTCTTCATAATAACCCTCTACCTTTTGTCGTTCATCAAGATACCATTCTCGGTAATCACCATGTTTTAAATTATTTTCATAATTAGTTTCAGTTGCGGCTTCAAAGGTAGAATCATAATAAACATACCAGGCGCCTGTCTTTTTACCGCCATCATATACAGATATAGTTGAGTCTTCTCCTTCTTCAAAATAGGTATACCATTTTTGGTCACGCTTGCCATTTTCCAAGAAAACCGCATCAGCTTTCTTTTTATCGTTATCATAATATTCATAAACAAAACCATCGATTATTGAATCAGCATCATACACTTCATATTTTATCACCGAATCATTTCGTACATATGTCCATAAGGCCGATAGTAAATCATTTTGATAATATCCTCTTTGGATAAGCGATTTATCAATTGTCCATTCCTCGTAAAGACCGTATTTTTTTCCTGAAGAATATGTAGTCAGATATTGCAGGCGCTTATTATCAAAAAGCTGTCGCCATTCACCATCACGGTAATATTCAGTAAATGCAGGTTCTTCCATTATATTGCCATTATCATAGTACTTATAAAAATACTTTAACTTCGCTATTCCCATATCATAATACTCATATGATTCTTGTCGATCCAAGTCAGGGTCAAATGTAATCCATACACCATGCTTTAAATCATTTGAATATTCACCCTCTTTAATAATTCTTCCTATCTCATCCCAAAGGGTATAAGGTCCATTTGCTTTACCAGAAAAATAGCTTGATCTTTCTTTCTTTTTCCCGCTAGGGTACCAGGTCAACCAATCACCTGCTTTTAGCCCCATTTCATATTCACCTTTAGTAACTTTTCTTCCTAAACTATCGTACGACATGAAACCACCATCAAGCTTACCTGCTTTATAAGATGTCTTCACCTTTACCTCACCATTTAAATACCATTCCTTAGATGAACCATCTAGTAAATCATTAACATAATTCTGTTTGCGGAGTATTTGACCAGACTCTGTATAATCGGCAAATTTTCCTTCCAATTTATCATCTTTATAGGTTCGTATGTGTTTGGTCTGCCCATTTTCATAATATCCAGTAAATTTTCCATTTTTTCGCCCGTCTTTATATGAAATCTTTTCAATCAACTGCCCATTGGGATAATGTAAATCAGCGTATTCTGACACAAGTGAATCCATTTCCCAGAACTGATAATATACATCGCCATTTATTTCATAGGTAATCCATTCATCATTTCTCTTCCCAGTTTCATAAACTTCAACCTTTTTTGTTGTTCCATCTTCTCTTACAAACTTCCATTTACCCATGGGTTTATCTTCTTCATACCGTTTAACATATTCAACTTTACCAGAAGGATAATAACCAGTGAATTTTCCATCTTTCAACCCCTTTTTATATGAAATTTTCTCAATCAACTGACCATTGGAGTAATGTAAATCAGCATATTCTGATATAAGTGAATCCATATCCCAATACTGGTAGTAGATATCCCTATTTTCTCCTTTTTTATACCATTCTTCATTGCGTTTTCCCTCCACATAAATCTCTTCGGCATTTTTCTCACCGGCAGCTGTATAATATTCCCATTTCCCATCAGGATCATCTTCCGTATATCTTTTTTTATATTTCACATCACCGCTCTCGTAATAACCAGTAAACTTTCCATCCTTCAATCCTTTTTTATATGAGATCTTTTCAATCAGCTGACCATTAGGATAATGTAGATCAGCATATTCTGATATAAGTGAATCCATATCCCAATACTGGTAGTAAGTATCACCGATATCATCTATTCTATACCATTCCTCATTCCGTTTACCTTCTTCATAAATCTCCTCAGCATTTGTCTTACCCGCCATTGTATAATATTGCCACTTGCCTTCAGGCTCATCATTTTCATAGCGCTTTACATATTTCTTGGCCCCGTTTTGGAAATAACCAGTGAATTTTCCATTCTTCAATCCTTCCTTATAAGAAATCTTTTCAATCAGCTGGCCATTGGGGTAGTGTAAATCAGCATATTCTGATATAAGTGAATCCATATCCCAATACTGGTAGTAGATATCCTTTCCTTCTCCTTTTTTAAACCATTCATTATTTCGCTTGTCATTTTCATATAATTCAAAGGTATGGACATCTCCATCCTCAGTAAAAAACTGCCATTTACCTTGTTTTTTTCCATCTTCAAATCGTTTTACATGCTTGGTCTCGCCATCTTTATAATATCCGATCCACTTCCCATGGGGCAAACTATCTTTATAAGCATATTTTTCCTTCAGTTGATAATTGGGATAATAGTGTTCTGTATAACGAACAATGAATTTATCATCCCTGTATTCCTCGTAGTGAATATCTCTGGTGTCCAGGTCCTTTGTATACCAAAGTCCATTTTTTAAATCATCATCATAAATCTCGACATGCACAAGTACTACATCATCATTATAAAAATTCCATTCACCTTGTTTTAATCCATTTTTAAATCTTTTCTCGGAATCTTTTTTCCCTGTAGAATCGTAATCTATACTTACTCCATGAAGATTATCGTCCTTGTAGGCGTACTCAAGTTTTAGTGTATTATCTAGATACCATTCTTTCCATATTCCGGCCAATTTATCTTTTTTGTACATTTTTTCGATCACTTTTTGACCACTTGCAGAATCATGAATAGCATACGATCCATCTAAAAGATCTTTTTTATAATGGTAAACCTTCTTTACTGTTTCATTATCATACCACTCGGTCCATTCGCCTTCCTTATTCCCTTTTTCATAATAATGACTGAATTTTTTATTGGCATCTGAGGGTATGACAATCTTTTTAAAACCGAAGAGACCATCGTAAAAGATACTATCTATCTGACTGCCTTGAACAACATATAATTCTTCTTGTGGCCCAGTGTCAGCAAATTTGTATACTTCCGAAAAATTTTCGAAAATATCGATCTCCTGCTGTGTTAGCCGGCCAGCAATTTTATTAATAGCCATTTTAGTCGTATCAAATTGAAATGGATGAAACGCATAATAGGTCACGGACACTGTGTCCCCTTTATTAATAATACCTTCTGATATTTGACGATTAAACCGGTCCCGACCAACAAATGGTTCTTTCTTGCCAAATAACTCAGCAGGAATAGCTAATAATGCAATTAGCACCAAGTAAATTGCTAACCTTGTAACGGAGAATTTTTGTGAAAATGCGTTCATGTTACCCATAAAATCATTTCTGAAATAATAGATTGCACACAGATAGTCGAAATTACGATGCTATAGAAATTAAATATATTCTTAATTCTCCGTTAACAACTGTAGCTTATACGATGTTGCCGCACCAATAATTCGGTCTACTACCAGTGGACTAAGTGTTAGTCAACAAAAAATGACGCTCGCATCAAATCCACCTTTTTCATATTCTTCTTTTGATAGCATGTAACTGATCCATTCATCAGCAAGTCCACCAATGGTTACATAATGAATATCAGTTTGATCTAGGACTTTTCCTTTTATTTCTTGACCTAATTCATCTGTTAATTCGCCAGGAATACCAATAATCATTAGCTCACCAATATTGATCGCTGTGCTCAAAGTTGTCCTCGGAAATAAAAGTTTATAATCACATAATAAGCAGTTTTTTTATTAAGACCGTATTCTACACCATCAGTCTGCATAAATTTGGGATGCCAAGTAAGTTCTGGTAATGAAATGCTGGTTAATAATTAGTACTGTGAATTTTAGAAGTATAATTCTTATTTAAATGTTATGAATTGGATTAATAAACAATGTGTAATGTAAAAATAATAATTACCATAAATAAAAAGCCCCCGAAATTTTGGGGGCTTTTTTCATTGCATTAGCTGACCTCCGTAAAAGTCAACATCAGTTTATTATTATAATGCTGATCCTTTGGAGGTCAGCATGCTACTTGAATTAGACAACTGATCACCTCCTTTCATTTGATTATGTACAACATGGTAATACTAAAATTTATAAATATACTTGTTAGCGACAAACACTGAATACCATAATATTGTATTGCAATTAACCCTTAGGTTCAAATCACAAGTTTCCCAACATATGGATACCTTTTCGAAAAAAATAAATCACGAGCATTATCGTGATTAATACAGAAGTTAAAATCCATAATGATAATAAATACAGGTCAGAGAAATTTAGTATATAATCATTCAACCACCCTCTTACGATACGATAAATAGGGTTAGCACCAATAAAAATAATTAATACCTGTATGGAAGTTGCAGTAAGTAAAAACATTATCGCTCCCATACTCCCCATGGTCACAGTTTTATTTTCGGTTTTAAAATCTGCGTATACAGCACCGAATCCTAATGCCAAGGCTACTACTGCCCAAGTAATAAATAAATTTGTAAAAATAGAAATCCACCACATAGGTCCTTCAATATGCAGAATTCTATTACTCATGGTAATGAGAGTTAAGGAAAGGAAAGTAAAGGGAATAACATAAAATAAATATTTGTAAAATAGAAATCGTCTGATAGATATAGGTGAAGACCTGATGTGGTAAAATGCCCCGCCTTCTGCTCCAATAGATGGAAAAACGAATCTTGCTGATAATGATGTTATAATGAAACCAGCTATACCAATATTAAGGAAGGATATTAAGTTGGTAATAAATTCTTCCGAAAATGCGGCCCGATCAATGGGTAAAAGTTTAAAATTATACAAATAGATTACTACCAGTGCAGCAATCATGAATAACTGGGACCATTCGGCCGAGTCCCTGGCAAAGATTTTAGCTTCTTTACTAAATAACCATTGCCAAGTTCCTAGTTTGTATTTTCTCCTATGCCCAAATTTATGGTGACCGCCAAATGATTCCTGAGATTTTGAGTAACCTGGAAAAAACCATAATTTCATAGCCATTTCTCCCAAAAAATAAAGCGTAAAAGGTGTGAGAAATAATAAGCCCAGTAACAACCAATCTATTTCCAGGTCCAATAGATATAGTGAAAGGAAATTTGCAGCCCACCCAGCAGGTATATATGGTGCTGCTGGTTTCGATATAGTGGAAAAATATTCGATAAAGTTTCCATATTCCTCAGGGTTAACCATATTCTCTGGTTGTAACAGACGTATCAAAAAAATGATCAGTACACTAAAACATAATGAAAGGTATAGAATTATATCCTTCGTGTGCCGCGCTGGAAAAAGATTGATAAGAATGACGGTCAGCAGTAGTCCGAAACAGGTTGCGCTACAGGCCATGGATAGCAATGTGATTACCATCAGCAACCAATAAAGAAGTGGGGTGTTAAAAACTATTCCATAAGCAGCAAATATAGGTAATGAAAAAATAATCATCATCCAAGATGTATAAATGGTATTAGATGTATAGCGCATGAAATAAAGTTCAGGTGTTGAAATCGGTGCAGAGAAAACAATTTCATTATCCTGAGAAAGATATACAGAAGATACAGCTGAGACCATGCAAGAAAAGATCAACATGGCAAAGATCAGTATCCAAGCCATCTGAAATATTTTGAGGCTTAAGATAATACCTAGTTCATCTTGCTCATGAAAATAGGTAACTACACTAAGTGTTACATTGAAAAGAATTATGCATAATAGCAGACAAAATATTACTACACCTATTGTTTTTTTCGGGAAAGAGCCCGATGGGAAAAAACGATTTTTGGCAGATAGGATCATGGGCATTAGCAAAGTCCTTCGGATCCCGTATTGCAAAGCAGACATGGACTTACTCTATATTCTTCAACGCTGAGATCACTTCCTTAAGCTCTTCCGCTTCTGTCAATTCTAGAAATACTTCTTCCAGATCACTCGTTTCGAGACTAGCTTCTTTTCTCAGAGTTTCCATATCTCCCACAGCCTTTATACTGCCATTAAGAATGATTGCGATCTGTCCACAAAGTTCTTCAGCAATTTCCAAAGAATGAGTTGATAGAAATATGGAACCGCCTATACGAGCGTGATTTTTGAACAATTCCTTAATAATTTTTGCACTTTTTGGATCCAGGCCTACCATTGGTTCATCAACAATAATAGTGGGGGTTTCCAGCATGAAAACAGATGTCATGATTAATTTCTGACGCATACCATGTGAATAGCTCTCGATGAGATGATCTTGCCAATCAGTAAGATCAAATAAATCTAATAGCCGATTAACATTTTTATCAAATGTAGAAGTTGGTAGATGGTATAGACTGGCAATAAATCTGAGAAATTCGTTTCCAGTTAATTTTTCATATAGGAAAGGTCGGTCAGGAATGTAACCCGTATACAATTTACAATTAACCGGGTCTTTAGCTATATTATAACCGTTGATAATTATGCTACCAGCATCTGGCTTTAATAGACCGGCCAGCAATTTGATAGTTGTTGTTTTGCCTGCACCATTCGGTCCGAGGAAACCAAATATCTGACCCGACTTTACATTTAAACTAATATCATCAACCGCTTTAAAGGTGCCGTATTTTTTCACCAAATTTTTAATTTTAATTCCAGCTACCGGTGATTTTTTGCCGTTCAACTACTTTCTCCCAATACTTCAATTTTTAATTTACCCAGTAAAGCACCAATTTTAATTTGTTCATTCGTTTCACCTTGAACAAACTTGATGTGGGTTAGATCCGCTGGAAACTGATTCTTGGTCGTATCAAGACTGATCCATTTCCCATCCAGACAAACTTCATTCCAGGCATGGTAATAAAATGTACCTTCATGGTAGGTAACGCCTGCAACAACCCGCGTGGGGATAGATAAGCTTCTAGATAAGGCTGCAAAAAGAGCAGCATGTTCATTACAGTCTCCAACTTTTGATCGTAATGTAGATACTGCATCAGGAATACTTAATACGGGCTTTTTGTCCAGGTTTTCATAGACCCATTGTGTTAAGGCTTTAATTTTTTCAAGGTCATTGGTGACATTATTTACAATTGATTCCGCCTGTCGTAAAATATAAGGGCTATCCGACTGAATATATGGAGTAGATCGCAATGCGTTATTATTACCAGAACATATCTTGACATCTTTTGACAGCACATTTTCTTTATTGATGACCAAAATATTATCCTGATATGTTTGTCGATCCTGATCTAAATCAAAGTTTGTATCGTCTGGGATTTCTAATTTATAACGAATGCTAGATAATGCAGAAATATCAGGTAACCTACCAATTGCCGGGACAGAAACACTGCTTAATACTTCAGTCCCCTTGTATACAATATCTGTTGCACGAAACTCAGGCTCTGATATAAATACAAAACCAGCAGGAGACGTCTCTTTTATTACCTTACCTTTCTCATCAAGATAAAAACTGATCCGTATCCCCGAAATTGTCTCAACGAAATGATGTAGTTTATATATGCGTCCTTGCCTATAAAATAATTCTTTTTTGAACCCTTTGTATTCTATTATGGATTCTTTTCCAGACATGGTCACAGGGTCAAAATATGGTATCTTGAACTTTTCACCTTCGATAAGATCTTTCTGTAAGAGGTAACTGCGCATATGGGTTGAAATAAATGGTGGTTCATTAAGCTGGATCACGTCAGACATTTCATCTTTTCCAGTATTCATCGTAAAATGAACTTTACTTCCATTGATATATCCATTGGCATTTAATTCATAGAATGGTGAGGATAAACTGAAATTGAAATTTTCCAGCAATGAACCATTGGAAAGTTCTGCTTGAAGGTGCATTTCCACGGGATATGTTTTTTCAAGAATATTTAAATGTAAAATTGCATCCTGGTAAAGGATTCCTCCTCCATCATCTTTGCCAACCATACGGTTTTTCACATATCCGATACGTTCTTGTTTAAAATATATTCCTAGAAATGATTCTTCTCGCCCACGCTGGATAGCTTGTGATTCCCGAATATCCAGTGTCTTAACAAAGTAATCTCTACTAAGCAATTGACCAAATAAGATAGCCCAGACAACCAGGATGAAAACCCTAATAAATTTTCCTATGTTTTTGTTCATCTTTTTTTAGTTGTTAGTAGTGACTGCATTGCAACCACAACTCAAACAAAAAATAATTAAGAATGATTAGGAACCTATACTAAAGATTTATACCAAATTTTTCCAAAACATTAATGGTCACGAAATAAGTGACCACCATGAGCATGACCGCTGCACTCAATGCAATATAAAAAGGTAATTGCAGTCTAATAAATAATGGAAAAGTGATGAATAAGACCAATGATGGAATTACTAACCAAAATATGCTTTTTGATAATTGGACGACTTGGGCTGAATCATGGGTATCTACATATAACCAAATCATTGCCATCACGGAAACGAGTGGTATGGAAGCCAGTATTGCCCCAAAAAATGTGCTGCGCTTGGCGACCTCTGAAATCAAGGCAATCAAGATCGCGGAAATAACTACTTTTATAATATTATATATCAAACACTCTATCAGTACAGTTAGATTTTAGTACCTTATTTTATCCATTCATAGGTATGATTGGCAACAAATCTTACATTTTTTTTCAGTTCTCAGTTTGTTTCTATAAGGTTGGAAATTCGATGCTTTGCCCCACTCCATCTGGTTAATCAATTCTCTTTTTGTTATTGTACCTTTTCGTCGAATTATATTGCGCATTCTTTGGTAAGATGGATTGATCTTCCGCAAAGGCTTTTGCGATCCCAGCGCTGCTGTGACAGCACTGTGTAATCGATTAAGGGATGTCTTTTTTCCCCAATCAAAATCTAATATGTCCAGACAATTAACAAATCGCGCCAACAATTCTTTTTCCTTCCTATCAATTACTGTTGAAAATATTTCAGTCGCTATGGCATTATTTTCGACAACCATTGCGCAATGATCTGCATCATAAATACTAAGTGGGAGGGAAAGATGGCCATCCCATTTTTTGATGACTTGCCAATATTTTTCGCTGCAGAGACTGATAAATTTAGGCTCCATGTTAGTATTTTTTTTGAAATGATCCAGATGATTCAGAATAATTGCCGGATGAAAAGATAAAATCAAATCCACATCCCAGTCCCTCCAAAACAAACGTGGTTTTTCTCCATCTTGATCTAGAGAAAGAAAATTTGCTGGATTGTAGGTGGCTGCCCACCGCTCAGTCATATAGTTTGAATCACGCATCTCTTCAATCAATTTCAGCACACGTTTGTCTTTCGTCGATAAAGTAGTTTGTGTGTTTTTTTGCAGTTTATTTAGTTTGTTGTAAATATACTTACTGATGTAAGGCATAGCAGAAATTTCTTTGCCGGGTTCTTCAAATCTATTTTCCACATCTTGGACATACTCTACATTATCAAACTGATCTAATTGTCTAGTAAAATGGGATTTTTCCGGCACGAGAATTGTGAAGTACAGATCTTTCCTTATTTTATTTATGGCAGCAATAAATTGATTTAGTTCTCTGCTATTATCTTCTATGAAGACCCAATCTAGAAATACACTATACAAACCTGATTAATTCCTGTAGCAATACGTTTTAATAATCTTACACTCTATTAGCACAAATAGCAATTTCCCAATTATCATTATTTACCTTGTGTCCAAAGGGTGAGATTAGTCAATGGCTTTTTCCTCTCAGACAACAAAAAGGCTGTAGTAAAAATACCAGCAAACATAACAATCTGTCCAATGATACCTGTGTAGTATAAATCAAAAGGTACATGTAGCCAAGCGGGAAGCAGGCTCTGTTTAGCTAAGACAGTCCATAAGGAAAACAGCATTGTCAATACAATGGCAAACCAAACAGATTTTGTACTACCGCGACGGGTACAAAAACCCAAAAGATATAATCCCAACACACCGCCCATCACGACCGAACCGATAGTATTATATGTATCTTGCAGCGTTTTTGTTTGCGTTTGGGTTAAAATATAGGCACCAATAATCATTCCAATTGTTATAGCTGTTGCCAGCACCCAAGCTACATGTAAATAATGTTTATCTTCGCGGTCTTTTACCCAGTGACGACGGTAAACATCATGCACGCCCACTGTTGCCATGGCATTAATACTGGAGTCGAGGGAAGACATGGCAGCAGCAATAGCAGCCGCAATGATCAGACCTGCT
>JBJKZU010000006.1:0-13695 GCA_045569095.1 Fidelibacterota bacterium | reverse complement strand
TTGAGCTACGGGGCCAGAGGTCTTTCCGTAGTCTGATTAAGCCTCTCGGTACACCAAGCATACTGAGAGGCAATAGTCAGTAATTACGTTTTAAAATAACACCCGATATTACTACTATATATAATATGTGTAAAATCTTATTAGTACGTAAGTATAAGTCTGCGCAACCATAATAGCGCAACCACTCGGTATCCACTCTGCAACGGAGTGATTAATTAGTATAAATTAAAGAACGTCACATGACGTTGCAAAACGTCACCGCGCCTGTGGCTGAGGCACAAAACAACAAAGTCAATCACCCCCATAACCCCAAAAGCAAAGATAGTTAACGTCACTTAGTAACAGTTTGCGGAGTCCGAATCGACCTAAAAAGCACTCGACGGATTTTTCAACCTAATTCGCCCCGACGCATAAAGAAGCAAGGGGGGTAGGGGTCGGAATAAAAGAGGTACACACATTGTAATATAATTTTTTCAGATTTGTAAATTGTACTAACTAAAAGGAGGTTATTATGTTACAATTCTTCAAAGACAATCTAGGTAGACAGTTACAGTTTCTTGGATTGGTAGTTGGCTTTTGGGCTTTAATGTTACTTAATGACCAAATTCTATACCTTATAAGTGATTCTTATGAATCGGACACTCCACTTCTTGAACTACTTCTTATTACTATCTTTCAAATGTGGGTAGTTATTAAGTACATAATGAAGAAATAAAACGGTTTATGTGAGAGATGATGGACAAATAACACATGGTAAAAAATAAAGACTAGTTATTAAAAAAATAATTTTAATAGGGGATAAAATAATGGGAAGTGTTTTCAAAAAATTATTGATTATTAATACTTTAATTATTGTTTTTATAAATTTATCATGTTATCAGAATCCTAAAGTTGATTATCAAAAAAATAAGTTTCTTTTGCTTGATGATCGTTTAATCGAAAATTTCAAGAATGCAAAGCTAGTTGTCGGTACTGTTAAAAAGAATAATGCTAACCCACTATTTGTTGAAGATAAACCTTGGGAAAAACGTTTTGATAATTTGTATGGAAATATAATATATAATGAAGATGAAAATCTTTATCAGTGTTGGTATAGTCCCTTTATTGTTGATTATTCAGCAAATAATATGACTTTAGTTGAAAGACAACAACCCTATGATTCACCTTCAGATCGGGAAATGGGAATATGTTATGCATATTCTAAGGATGGAATTAATTGGGTAAAACCTGAATTAGGATTGGTTGAATTCGAAGGAACCAAAAATAATAATCTTATAGGTAGAGGTCCCCACGGGACAGGGGTTTTTCGCGATTTAAGAGAAGGTGATCCATTGAAAAAATATAAAGCTATTTTCCAACAATTCGGAAAGGATACCAAAACAGTTCACCATTTAAAAGCAAATAAAAACGTGCAAAAAAAACTTAAAAGTACAGGGGCAGAGAATTCACAGGATTTAAGAGAAATAGATCCATGGTTGGATCAGACCCTTAACCTAGACCGAGGTATTTCTATAAGTACATCTGAAGATGGTATAAATTGGTCGAAAGCAAAAAGAATTAATGGGGTAGATGTAGCTGGGGATACGCATAATAATGCTTTCTGGGCCCCGACAATAGGTAAATATGTTGGTATTACTAGAAGTTGGCATCGGAAAGGAGAAAAGAGAATCTGGCGTCAAGTTGCCAGGATCGAAAGTGATGATTTTGTTAATTGGACAAAAGAAGAAGTTATTTTAGAGGGTGAAAATATTAATGATCAAATGTATGCAATGCCCGTTTTTTACTATGCTGGTATTTATATAGGTTTGCCTGCAATTTATTCAAGTGAATCTGATCGCACATGGACAGAGCTCGCTTGGAGCGTTGATACTAAAAATTGGAAAAGAATCTCACCTGGTTTACCATTAATCCCTACATCTGATAAAGTTTTAGATTATGATTATGGATGTGTTTATGCATGTGCAACACCAATATTTTTAAAGAATGAAATACGTTTATACTATGGCGGTAGTGATTATTTACACTTTGGATGGAGAAATGGCTCTTTATGTTTAGCAACTTTAAGGCCAGATGGTTTTGCTGGGTATGAACAAATTATAAAAGACCAAACTGCAAAAGTTAAAACAAAATTAATGTCATTTGATGCAGACAGCATCCTAATCACTGCAGATATTTCAGATAATGGCTGGATAAAAGTTAATATTTTCGATAAAAATGGAGAAAGGGTAGCAACATCTGATAAAATAGTAAAAACTATTACAGATGGTTTACTTCGATTTCAAAAAAATATTAATTCAGATGATATTCAACTTGAGTTTGAATTTAATAAAGCAAAGCTATATTCATTTGCTTTCTCTAATTGAAAAATGTGGTGAGTAAAAGCTTTAAGGGTCTTATTGCAGCTCCAATGACTGGTTTTAATCCGGATGGATCTGTGAACTTCGATATAGTTAAATCCTATGCTTCCATGTTAAATACAAACGGTATTTCAGGAGTGTTTGTTAATGGAACAACGGGCCAGGGTTTAACATTGTCAGTTGAAGAGCGTAACGCCCTAGCTGAATATTGGGTTAAGTTAGCACCTTGTGCTTTTAGAGTGATAGTTCATGTAGGGCATGAGGACCAATCGAAAAGTAATATAATGGCACTACATGCTAATAAAATTGGTGCAGACGCCATAGCTGGGATGGTACCATCATTCAATGTTAAAAGCGTTCATGCTTTGGCAGATTATATTCGGATTACAGCAAACTTGGTTCCTACTCTTCCATTTTACTATTATCATATACCATCTGAGACTAATCTATTTTTACCTATGATAGAGTTATTAAAAATCTCACAAAAAACCATTCCAAACTTTGCTGGGATAAAATACACCCATGATGATATTACTGATTTTAAACTTTGTAAAGAATTTTGTGATGGGAAATATGAAATCTTTTTTGGTCGTGATGAATCCCTTATAGATAGTCTTAAAATAGGTGCAAAATCGGCTGTCGGTAGTACATATAATATTATGGCTCCACTATATGATGAACTAATAAAAGCATTCCAATTAGGAGATTTAAATTATGCCAATAATCTTCAAGAAATTTCGAAAAATACTTGTAGTCTACTTTATGCTACTGGAAGTTTTAGGGCCGGGCTAAAGGCTGTAATGAGAATGATTGGTATAGATCTCGGGGATAGCCGAGCTCCAGATCTGAATATTTCATCCAAAATAATTAATGAGTTAGAATCTTCCCTTCAATCTATTGGAATGCTAAGTTTTCTTAATAAGGTGTGAATTATTTGTAATAGATTACTTTCTCTATTTCAGTTTACGATCATAGAGGGGGATGCGTTTTCGATTGAAACACTTAAATGGGAAAACCTTCCTGAACTTCCTCCAGAAAAAAATCAATTATACCAACCTGGATTAGCTGGCGCATCTATTGGTCTACTTAATAATGCACTAAAGGTAAATTTGGCGATTATAATGAACCGCATTAACCTAAGCCCAAATGACTAAATTCGCATTCATCCTCGTTAAGTTAATTCTCCTTCAAATTACCTTTTCTACTCCACTTTGGGGAGAGGAAAAGGCGCTAAAAATCAAAGTCCTCTTTCGTAAGGGGGTAGATGGATACAACAATATTCGTATTCCCGCGATTTGCTCCACAAAAGAGGGGACCCTATTAGCGTTTGCGGAAGGTCGTGAAGCTGGCGACAAAGGCGACATAGATCTCATAATGCGCCGTTCCGAAGATGAAGGAAAAACATGGGGCGGGATCAACGTGATTTGGGATGATAAAGATAATACCTGTGGAAACCCGTGTCCGGTTGTAGATCTGGATACGGGGACAATCTGGCTATTTCTTACCTGGAATCTCGGAAGTGATAGCGAGACCGCGATTATGACGGGGCAAAGCGGGCATCCCCGTTCACCATGGGTCACTTATTCGGACGACGATGGCAAAACCTGGGCCAAGCCTAAAAAGCTCCCCCATCTTCGCAAGAAAAAGTGGACTTGGTATGCGACTGGACCGGGAAACGGTATCCAACTTTTGCGAGGCCCGCACAAAGGGCGTTTGGTCATTCCTGCGAATCATGCCGATCGGATGACTACCAAACGCGACTCGAATACCTACCGGTCGCACATTATCTTTTCTGACGATCATGGTGAGAGTTGGCAGCTTGGGGCGGTCCAAGAACCGCTCACGAATGAGTCTACTGTAGTCGAGCTCACTGATGGGTCGGTCATGCAGAACATGCGCTCTTATCACGGTAAAGAAAATCGGGCGGTTGCCATAAGCAGGGACGGCGGCGCAAGCTTCGCACCGCTATATTTGGATGACGGACTTCAGTCTCCAGTTTGCCAGGCTAACATACTGCGGTATAGCTGGCCCGAAGAGAATCGAAGTCGCATTCTCTTTTCTAGTCCAACTGGTAAAAGGCGTGCGGGTATTACGGTTCGCATGAGTTACGATGAAGGAAAAACGTGGCCGGTCAATAAGTTAATGCATCAAGGTCCGGGGGCCTACTCGAATATGGTGAGACTAACCAATGGGGATATAGGCCTTCTTGTTGAGATAGGGGGGTCTAGTCCGTATGAAACCATTAGTCTCATCACGTTTGATATGGATTGGCTGGAGGAGTGAGAGAGTAGCCTTTTGTTTAAGAATATAACCGAATAAAAATTGTTAATATTAAACAAGGCGACCTTTGTAAAGGATATCCTGATTGCATTTCCCCTTTTGCAAGTAGTAGCTCTAACCGTTACCAGGGTCTTTGGGAATCACATGGTTTCTGGACTCCCAATGGTGCCGTTTATGGATCATGAATAAGAAATCAATTACCACCCTGTTAATAATAGGGTCATTCTTGTGGGCGGTCCAGCCGATGGAATGGGAGAAACTTCCTGATCTACCAAATCAATTAGGCGTAGCCGGACCCTTCGTTGGCGTGCATAATGATGCGTTAATTTTGAGTGGTGGTGCCAATTTCCCGCTTGGAGTACCCTGGGAAAAAACGGGTGATGGATTCGATTCTCCCAAATTTTATACGGATCGAATTCATGTATTGGTCAAAAATCGAGAATCATATCACTGGCACAATAACTCTGTTAAATTAAACCGAAGCCTTGCCTATGGCGTTTCGATCCCAACGTCTAACGGCATTATTTGTATCGGCGGCGAATGGAAAGATCATGAAAAGCATCCACAGTCCAAAACATATAGTACAATTTCAGGTATTTCTGATAATGTATTCGTAATTCAGTGGCAGAATGAAATAAAGATCTCTAATAAATGGACTGAGCCGCGTGATGATGAAAATGTGGTATGGGATATTCCTAATTTGCCGACACCAACCACCATCGCATCTGGGATGATCATTGGAAATAAAATTTATGTTATCGGCGGGGATAGCGGAAGCGGTGCCACCAAAAACTTCTGGATGTTGGATTTAAACCATCGCACTTCTCCGGATAAATATAAATGGCAAACGTTACCGTCCTGGCCAGGACCACCAAGAACCCATCTCTTAGCTAGTTCGCAAAACGATGGCAGGGAAGAATGCATTTTTATTTTTAGTGGCCGTGCTAGACTCAGCGGCCAATGGCAGATCTTCACTGATAGTTACAAATATATTCCCAGTCGCGGTGAATGGATCTCTCTTGGCGATATTCAGGTGGATGGCGAACGGGAAGCCCGAAGTGTAATGGCTGGAACTGTGTCAAGAATGGGGGTGAATCATTTAGCCGTATTTGGCGGTGCAGATGGCAAGGGATTTTTATACCTTACGGGATTGGTAGACCAGATCGCCAAGGCCGAAGCAGAGAATAAAATTGTTACAGTTTCTCGCCTGAAAAAGGAACAGAAAGAATTCCTAAATGATCATCCCGGTTTCAGTGAAGATATTTTGCTTTATAATACAGTAACGAATCGCTGGACAAATTATGGCACATTGCCCGTTAAAAGTCACGTAACCACGACAGCTGTCGAATGGGGAGGATCAATTGTGATTCCCAGTGGAGAGATTAGTCCAGGGATTCGAACGCCTCATATTTGGAAGATAAATCAACTGGAATCCGGATCCAGATTCGGGACCTTAAACTGGATTGTCCTGAGTCTTTACTTGGCCATACTTGTGGGTATAGGATTTCGGATGTCAAAACGGGGAAAAACAACAGATGATTTCTTTTTAGCCGGAAGACGAATTCCTTGGTGGGCCGCAGGGTTAAGCATTTATTCTACCCAACTCAGCGCTATTACATACTTGGCGATTCCCGCCAAGACATTTGCAACGGACTGGGTCCGCTTTTTGATCCAAATGGGGATTATTGCTTGTGCGCCCATCGTGATCTATTTCTTTTTACCTTTCTTTCGGCGGTTGAATGTGACCAGTGCCTACGAATATTTAGAAATGCGATTCAGTTTGGCCATTCGATTATTGGGCAGCAGCTCTTTTGTCATCTTTCAATTGGCCCGTATGGGTATCGTGATCCTGCTTCCTGCCCTTGCGTTATCAGCTGTAACGGGTCTTGATGTTGTTACATGCATCATCTTAATGGGAGTGCTCAGTACATTATATACAGTTCTGGGTGGTATCGAAGCAGTCATCTGGACAGACGTATTACAAACAGTGGTGCTGTTGGGTGGTGCATTGGTTGCCTTGGTGATCATGATGATGAATATTGATGGCGGATTATCTGGAGTTGTTTCGCTTGCGGCTGATCAGGGAAAGTTGGCCTGGGTCAATTTGGACTGGAATTTAACTGATGATACACTGGGAGTAATATTGCTCGGTGCCATTTTTACCGTATTACTTCCTTATACCACTGATCAATCTGTGGTTCAACGTTATTTAACCACCAAAGATGAGAAGGCTGCTGCAAAAGCCATTTATACCAATGGATGGTTGGCGATTCCGGGATCTGTTCTGTTCTTTGGCCTGGGGACAGCGTTATTCATTTATTTTCAACAGTTTCCATCCCATTTACCGCCGATCGAAAAGGCAGACCAAGTCTTTCCTGTCTTTATCGTGAATGAGATGCCAGCCGGGTTGGCCGGGTTACTCATCGCCGGCGTTTTCGCCGCTGCCATGAGCAGTTTGGATTCAAGTATGCATTCCATTGCAACAGTGCTGACTACGGACTTTGTACAGCGCCTTCGTCCAATACAAACAGACCTACTTTCTACCGCTAAAAAATTGACATTCATTTTGGGATTACTGGGTACAATTTCTGCCATCGTCATCGCATCAACGGATGTCAAACATTTATGGGATTATCTCATGAATATTATTGGCCTTTTGCTAGGGACATTAGGTGGTCTATTTATGTTAGGGATATTTACGAAACGTGTTCATGCTTCCCATGCATGGGTTGGTGTGGTCGGGTGTGTTTTATCCTTATGGTGGGTAAGGAACTACACGGACCTTAATGGCCTCCTTTATGGTGCCATTGGAACCGGAAGTTGTTTCCTTATGGGTTTTTTAGCCAGCAGACTTTTTCCTCAAAAACCTGATGATTTAAAAGGCCTTACTTGGTGGTCCCGTAACAAGGACATATAAATTCAGTGAGTGCTGGTATCTATCTATATCAGATACAGGCCAGGGAATACCTGCAGACTGAGAAGATGGTGCTGTTGAAATAACATCAAGCCCCGCCTAGTAGCAGGGTTTTTTGTTTATAGTCATTTAGGATTATTAGGGTGTAATATTATCTTAATGAAGTGATTTCTATCATTCTTATTTTTACAATACTATTCGATATTGAATGCTAATACTTCGTCCCATTTCAGGCATAATCAGTTTTGTCTTTGAAAGGTGATTATAATATACTTCATTAAAAATATTATCTATACTTAAAATAATTTTATGCGTTATTTTAGATGAATGGGTTGTATAGGTAGTATGTAAATCAACCAATAAGAAACCATCTGTTTTAGTTTCAAATTCTCCTAATCTAGATTGAAGTGACACCTTTTTCAATTTTAACTCAGCAGAAACTGGTTTCAGGTTCATCTCTGTTGATAATAATACTTTATCAGGAGGCATATATGATAAAGGTTGGTCTTTCGATAAATTATCTCCCCTTGAAACTGAGATACTTCCATGAAAATAAATTAATTTTGTCATTTTATAGCTAAAATTTGATTCATAACCATATATTCTTGATCTCAATCCAACCATTTGATATTTATAGAGCCAACCGCTTGATCCGCTACCCCATTCAATCCAATCAGCACCAGGTTCATAGCCATCTCCCATTTTTGTACTAATGTGGTAGTTAGGTCCTTTATTGAAGAAAGATGTAAATCTTACTTTGCCTTTTGAAGTATTATGTTCTAATGATGTTTCAACACCCATAGTCTTTTCCAGGCCTAATTTAGGATCTCCTATTTCATATGCATAAGTTCCCAAATGTGGACCATCAGAATATAAATCTTCAATACTTGGAGAGCGTTCAGTAAACATAAGACCAAATGATAATTTCCAATTTTCCCAGTTTTTTAAAATTGCTAAAGCCGTTGAAAAAATTGGAAAGGTTCGATTTACAATTTCATTAGGATTAAAGTTAGATAAATAAAGTGATGTTGTATTTGGAATAATCATATGATATTCAAACCGAGATGAAATTTGTAAAGTCAAACCACTTAGATCTTTTTCAAATAATCCAAAAAAAGCAAGATTTAGTTCTTTCGCATCAGGTGTCCAATAGAATCCACCAGCTTGGAAGTTTCGGTATTGAAATAAGGAACCTAAAGATTTATTAATACCAGTAAATTTAGACTGTATTGAAAAAATGTCCTGATTCATTATAACTGAAGGATTAAAAACACCTTTTTCAAATTCAGTATGTTCATAGTTTATAAAACGTTGATCAAGATCAAACATTTGGAAGCCTAGGAAAGAAATATCTTGATGATAATTAAACTTTTGAGTGTTTTTTTTCATTTTTATATCTACTCCATCAATATGTCCTTCATAGCTGCCTGGGATTCCATAATCCATAAAAATTTGTTCCAAAATAAGGGTAGATCGACTAGCCTTACCAAAATAAGAATAACTTCCTGTAACTTCATAATTAGATAATTCAGTATTGTCCAAAACCCCGACAGGAGTCCTTTGATCGCCTGTTTTTCGACGGAGTGAAGAAAACCTTAACTGATGATTATTAATTGGTATGTAGGTTGTAATATTTCCAAATACACTTTTATTCGATGACTCTACACCTGTAAGAGCCATTACATGTGTTTTACTAAATCTTGCCTCAGTATTAGCATGTCTTGATACATTAATAACACCACCAATAGTATTGGAACCAAAAAGTAATGCTTCTGGTCCACGGATAATCTTTACATTATTAAAGGAAGCCATATCTAAACTAATTGCATGATCAATAGAAGTATTTGAAAGATCACCTATAGAGAGGCCATCTTCAGTAAGTAAAAATCTATCTCCAGAATATCCCCGTAAAACTGGTTGAGCAGTTGCCTGCCCGATGGAGCGTATAGCTAAGCCAGTCTCTTCTTTGATTGTTAAGGCAAGAGATGATTTAAGGTTTGTATGATATTTACTTCCTGAAATTAAAATATTTGATACAAAGTCTTTTGGTTGTAATTCATGATGGGCTTGGACATTTATTTCGTCTAACTTTAGCGTGTCTTTGAACATTATAATATTGCCTAGATCATATATTAGTTCATTTATCACCACTATTGTTTTTAGATCTTTAAATCCAATCATGGAAAATGTCAAGGAAACCGTATCTTTAGGTAACTTTTTCAAAGTAAAACTACCATCTACTTGAGATACAGTACCTATGCCAAGTGTTTCCGAAAATATATTAGCACCATGTATCGGTGCCTGATCATCAGCTGTTAGAACAATACCAGTAATGTAACCATCTTGAGCCCATAAAGAGCCCAAGATGGTACAGTATATTATTGTTATTTTAATTGACAGTTACAGGTACGTTGTTTGTTGAAGTATAGTCTGCATGACCTTCATGCATTAGCTGTAACTTAAAACTGGTTGAACCAGCACTTAATCCAATAACATGAATTGCCATTTCATGGTGTTCTTCTTCACCTTCTTCATGTTCTTCAACTTCAACAATTGCAATATTAGAATCGTTCTCAGAAATAACTAAATCCTCTTCCTCTTCCTCTTCTTCTTCATGCTCAATCTCATTTCCCTCATGATCAAGAAAATGCACTGAAAGCTCAAGAGTGTCTCCAACGCTTAAAGTAACAGTTCCCGTTATAGCACCTTCAAACTCCCTATACACTTCTGATCCACTTTCATTTTCAAGAACGAAACCATCTGCATCGGTATGTTCTTCATCATGGTCATGATTATGATCATCATCCTCACAACCTGTAGTAAATAAAAACATACCAATTAACATAAAAACTAAATGTGCTCTAATAGCACGTATCAATAGAAATTGCATAATATTGCTCCTCAAGTATTTGATTAATAAAATTTTTGACTACTATTCTAGTAGTGCAAATAGTGCAAATGTTTTAGATATTTATTTATATCTGTTGAGGAGGAGGTCGACTATATAAAGAGTGATTAATTACAGTTTTATTTTTATTTATATTATAATAAACGTAAAACTGTAGATTGTTTGGGTAGGTTATCTCAAAATACTCTTGCCTATCGACATGAGTTTGTTTAATAATACATTTTTCACATTGGTGATAAGAAAAATGATGCCCTTCATCATCACAATTAATTTCGCAAATGCTATAGCCATCTGTAAAATTAAGATTATATGATTCAATGTGAATTGCACTGGATAATAAAAGAAATGATAATCCAGATGCTAATAAAACTTTTAAAATGTTTGTCATTAGATGAAATTACTAACACCTATCATTTTTAATAATACAAAAATAATTTCAAGCTCCATTTTCGTAGGGTTTTTTGTTTATCAATATTTATAATTATAGAATCCTTTTATGAATATTTTATTAGTAGAGCCATATTATACGGGATCGCACAAATCCTGGGCAAAAGGATACCAATTATTTAGTAGTCACAATGTTCAGATTATTTCTTTACCGGGACAATTCTGGAAATGGAGGATGCATGGTGGTGCTATTACTCTAGCAAAACAGTTTATGGGTATGGATTTCTCTCCTGATCTAATTCTCGCGACGGATATGCTGGACTTGACAACATTTTTAAGCCTTACAAAAAGTCGGACATCTCAGGTGCCAAACGCCTTATATTTTCATGAAAATCAACTTTCTTATCCATGGTCAAATTCAGATAGAGACGTTAAAGAAAAACGAGATCACCATTACGGTTTTATTAATCTTTCCTCTGCATTAACAGCTGATCATGTATTATTTAACTCTCAATACCATTACGATTCTTTTCACCATGAAGGTCTACGATTATTAAACCATTTTCCTGATCATAATGAACTAGATGTAATTGAGACAATTAAAGAAAAAAGTCTGGTATTATATCTTGGTATGGATTTATCCAAATTTGATCAGCATAAAACTCAAGCGCAGGGGAACCCATTAGTCTTATGGAATCATCGTTGGGAATACGATAAGAACCCAGAATCGTTTTTTGAATGTTTATACCAATTACAAAAAAACGATATCAAATTTGATATCGTTGTACTTGGGGAAAGTTTTCATACAATTCCCAATATATTTGATGAAGCTAGGTACCGATTAAAAAAACATATTGTACATTTTGGTTTCTGTGAAAATTTTTCGGAATATGCAAAATGGCTGTGGAAGGCTGATATTTTACCTATAACAAGTAATCAAGATTTTTTTGGTGGCAGTGTAGTAGAAGCCATCTATTGCGGTGTATATCCCATAGTTCCTAGAAGATTGACTTATCCGGAGTTGCTACCAAAGGAATATTACGATAATCACATATATAAAAATGATGTTGAATTATATGATAAAGTAAAAAACTGTATATTAAATATTGATGAAACGCGGGGAATTACGATTCGCAATTCGTTCAAAAAATACGATTGGGGAAAAATGGGTCCAGTATATGATCAATTATTCTCTTCGTTCATTAAGTAAAACTACTCAATTCGTATAAATAAGAGATTGTGTTTAAATCCGTACCATTTATGACTTGCTTGGTACACAGGCAAAGATCGTAGTTAATCAAAGACATTTGTTTTGTATAATCAAAGTGATAAAAAATACTATCTGATTAATATAATCTTAATGCAATAATGACTCGAAAAGATATGATGGAAATTAAAAGTTTTAGGTCTTGAACTGTTTGTGGGATATATAATATATACTTATTGGATTCTCAGCCACTGAAAAATGGAAATACTAGACACAAAATATCTTGAAGTCTATGCTGTATTATTGATATTGATCATTTTTGGTTCTATTGAAGCACTTGGTGGTCTTTATGGAAAGCATTCAATACGATCGAGAAATGACTGGTATGTGGAATTAGTCAGTACTTTTCAACTTTTCGTTTTCATTAAACCGATTATTTTTCTTATAACGGCGTTTTTACTTATAAAGGTATTACCGCAATATCGAAACGCCTTTTCCGGATTAACATTATGGTCTTCTTCAATATTCATATTAGTTGGTGATGATTTATTACAGTACTGGTATCACCGCAAGGCTCATAAGTGGCCCTGGTTATGGAAATTGCATCGCCCCCACCATTCTTCTAGAGAAATGGGGGTGCTGGTGTCCTATAGAAATGCAGTATTGTATTATATTTTAATGCCTAACATATGGTGGCTGGGTATGGCTACATATTTCGGTTTATATCATGAAATTATTATCGCAATTATATTGAAACAATTAATAGTTACCGGTGCCCACAGTGAAGCAAGATGGGATGCATTTTTATATAAATACCAAACATTGCATCCAATCGCGTGGTTGGTTGAGCGCTTTATATCAACACCGGCCACTCATTTTGCCCATCATGGGAAAAGTCCTGAGGATGGAATTAGTAACCCAAATGGGAATTATAGTAATATGTTCTTTCTTTGGGATGTGATTTTTGGTACAGCCCGTATCACGAGAAAATATCCGGAAGTATACGGTATACCCGATGATCCTGAGGACAGTTGGCAGTCTCATATTTATTATCCATTTGTTAAATCCGATAAAACAGGCAGTGAGATAGCAGTATAATAATTTTTCGCTGTAATCATTTGATTCAAGTAATATAATAGGCAAACAGAAATTACGATAGTTGCCATATGATATTAATTGTATAGGATCACTATTTGATGATTTCGGTAAATATTAACTTAATATGAAACGAATTATCTTAAGGTTTCTTCCCTCTATAAAGGTCATTCCTGCGGAATGGCCCAACGATCCTGCTTATACGCAATCGCTGGGTAGCAGCGTACAGGCTTAGCTAGCGGAAACTTCCGATGGTGGAGTTAGGTAAACATCAAACATCGCTCAGTGACGGTGTTTTTTGTTTATAGACATTTAAGGCAGTCAGGGTGTAAAATTAGTTATATGAAGCGATGGAAGTTTATATTTCCAGTATTAATAGTTTGTTTGCTAGATAACCTATTTTCCCAATCTCTATCTGATAATTTCAGTATGCCAATGTGGAGTTATAATAAACCTTATCCTTACCCAAATGATGACTGGTATAATTTATTCAAGCCAATAAAACTGAATGAGAAATACAAAAATGTTAAATCAATTTTTGTTTCTG
>JBJKZU010000005.1:0-13866 GCA_045569095.1 Fidelibacterota bacterium | reverse complement strand
TATACAATTGATACTTAGCATAAATTAAGGAAACCAACCTTTCATATGAAAAAAGAAACTCTCTATCATTCATCTATACTATAGCATGTCGAAATATCTTGCTTTTCGATGGAAATACATTCAACTTTCTCAACAGATTTCCTAGTATGGTAAACAATAATTACAATGATTATCTAGTTTGCTGATGGCCGATAGCATTAAAACAGGTATCGGCTTTTTAATTCCAGTAGGATCATTGATTGGTTTTATTCAGTCTCTGCTAGCCAATGATTATATAAATGGAATTATCTTTATCATTGGTGGATTAATGATCTGGATGCTTTATATATTAGTGGTTGAATCAACGACTCCTGCACTTATGGGAAATATTTTAATCGTATTTATTGTACTGTTATCTTTAGCTGTTTTCCTTAACTATGGTCTCGCACAAAATATTTGGGGTGGCTACGAATTAAAATCAGATGGATCAATAATTGCCCTTCTTGTATTATTCTTTGGGTGTTTAATTGGGATGATGTTCCGGCAGCATCTTCTGGGTACGCCAGCACCAAGTTTAACTGCAGAGGATCAGGACTTGGTAAATAAAGCATTGGTAAAAAGTAATAATAAAGGATCAACAGATTCTAAAGTAATCGTTGTAAAGCAGGAAGCGCCACCGATTAAAGAAGATGAAGAAGAGGATGAAGAAGAATGGGATTATTCAAATATGTACGCCTATCCACCTGAGTATTATGAAGATTATTATGAAGATGAAGAAGAGGATGAAGAAGAAAAATAATATATCCTTATTTGAAATAAGTAAAAAGGGCAGGTTTTCCTGCCCTTTTTACTGTCTCTCTGTTTTCGTCATCGCCAATACAATATTGGTACTGCCAATAAACGCTTTGTGTTGTGCCCCCGTGGCTTTAGTATAATAATATAGAGTAAGTAAGTATATTATATGAAACCACCATTCATTTACTTTTCCTAGAAAGAAAGCACCATCTAGAATTACCGTTGCCATAAATAGTATGGTGACCATAAGCGTTGGTGGATACAACTTGCGTTTTATACCCAAGATTCCTTTGTAAAATTTGTCTCCTATCTCGTGGTTAGCCTGGGTGTACTCTTTCACGTTGACACCAGTGCCTACAAAAAAGAACATGACTAGCGTTTGGGTGGCTATAAAAATAATGCTGACCAATAAGTCTAAAGTAATATGGTGTGTGGGCCATATATTTATATAATGGTTTATACCAATTAATAGGATTCCTATCCCTGAAAAGATTACCAGTATATAAGAGGTTATCATGAAAAACCACATGTCAGAATTTAGACATTGAAATGGAAATAAATACAATCACCGTCTTGTACCACATATTCCTTACCTTGTAGTTTAGCCAAGCCAGCATCTTTTACTGCTTTTTCCGATCCTAGACGAACTAAATCATTATATTTAAATACTTCTGCTTTTATAAAACCACGCTGGAAATCAGTGTGGATTTCTCCGGCAGCATCTGAAGCAATTGTTCCTTTTTTGATGGTCCAGCTCCGAACCTGTTTTGACCCTCCAGTGAAAAAAGTTTCTAAACCTAAAAGCTTGAAAGCGGCATGTATTAACTTATACAAACCCGGTTCAGATAAATTATATTCCTTTAAAAATATATCCTTTTCGTTATCGGCAAGAACAGCTATATCCTGTTCAAGTTTACTGCAGAGGCGGATGGCTAAGTTGCCTTCCTTATTAGCGAAATCCGACAGTCTTTGTTCTAGAATACCCCGCTGTGCATGAACGATCTCTTTTTCATCAACATTTGATACATATAGAATTGGCTTGCGTGTTAATAAGTGTAATGAATTAATTATGGCAATTTCATCTTCATCAGCGAGGAATGTTCGTGCCCTATGTCCTCCGTTACAATGTTTTGAAAGCCGAGAGATAACATCAAATTTCTTTTTCTCTTTTTTCCCACCAGATTTTACCAATTTTTTTGTTTTTTCATACTGTTTTTCTAGTGTTTCTAAATCTGCTAATAGCAATTCAGTTTCAATGATTTCTGCGTCCCGAACTGGATCAACCGATCCTTCTATATGAGTTATATTTTCATCTTTAAAACATCGTACTACATGTATTATAGCCGCAACCTGTCTGATTTGTCCCAAAAATCTGTTACCTAGACCATCCCCTTTGCTAGCGCCCTCCACCAGACCAGCAATATCTGTGAACTCTACCGTGGACGGTGAAATTTTCTGTGGTTTAAATATCTTTCTTAGTTTTTCAAGGCGTTGATCAGGTAGCTTCACAATTCCAATATGGGGATCAATCGTACAAAAGGGATAATTTTCAGTTGGTACTGATGAAGCTGTGAGTGCATTAAATAGGGTAGATTTACCCACATTTGGCATACCAATTATTCCGCAACGTAAAGCCATAGATTAGTATGACTGAAAGTGATTAAAAAGAATCTAATGCAGGATCCATACTAATGTCCCACACCAGTTTTTCAAATAAGTCAAACTGTAGATATTTTACGATGTAAATGATTTTATCTTTCATTTTCAATTCAGCATTGCCTCAAGCATCCAAGCATGATCAGGTCGTTATTAAAATGACATTTAAAAAACCATTTTTTTAACTATATCCAGCAGTTCTTGTTTAGTGTAAGAGGTGTTATTATCCATGGTTTCTTGCCAATTGCACACGGAATTTATGAATGAAACCTGGTTTCCATATTACTCTTTTGTGTTCATTATTTGTGCGGGTCTTAGTCTTGTCTAAATTCACTCTAATAAATCGGGAGTTATAATGTCTGATTGGGTATTGATATTAGGATGTTCAACAGGCCATGGTGGTGCCACTGCAAAACGTTTAGCTGAAGAAGGTTATGGCATTATTGGCTTTCACTTTGATCGTGGTGATGTTAAAAAACAGGCTGAGTTATTAAAACAAAAGATATCCAATATTAATAATGGTAAAGTTCATTTTTGGAATATCAATGCAGCCGCCATTGAAACAATGGATGAATACATACCTAAAATAGCCGAAATAACAGGCGGAGATCCGGTGAAATTATTGCTGCACTCTATTGCTTTTGGAACCACGACGAACTTTTTTTCTGATAAACCAGTTACTCAAAAACAGATGGACATGACTGTGCACGTCATGGGGAATTCCTTACTTTACTGGACACAAAAATTATTTAACGAAGATTTGCTTGGAGGGGGTTCTCGTGTGGTAGGTCTGACTAGTGAAGGTAATTATGTAGCGATGGATGGATATGGTCCAGTGAGTGTAGCTAAAGTAGCTATGGAAGCGATAATACGACAGATTGGTTGGGAATTGGGTAAGTACGGTATTACCGCCAACGCCGTACAGGCAGGTATTACACCTACACGTGCGCTTACAAAGATAACTGAGGACTGGGAAGAATGGGTTGAAAAGACAAAAATACGTAATCCTATGCAGCGCACCACTACGCCAGAAGATATTGCTAACACCATATCATTACTATTGCATTCTGAAGCAGATTTTATAAATTGTTCAATTATTTACTGTGATGGCGGAGAGCACCGCTCTGGCTCTTTTTAATTCGATTATATTAGTCTAGGAAATTAAACTTAGGAAGGCTCAGTATTATTGCTAAGCATTATCTGCTTGCGAATTAGTCTTATCAGCTCGTGTGTATCAGTATTTGGTTGTAACTGAAAACTCGACTCCGCAGCATCTAAAGCAAAATCCCACCAGCCTTTTTTTGTATACATTAGTGCCAGATTATAATGCGCTGTGGTAAGATTATCGTATTCTTCCCGAGATAATTTTTGAAAAGACGGAGGATACAGACGAATAACTTCACGATACTCCGCTATTGCTTCATCATATAATCCCTTGGTATTATACCATTTTCCTAGTTCTAAATGTCTATCGGGATTATCCTTAATGCAACCGGTTAAAACCAGTACAAAGGCCGAGAGAAGGATGGTTTGGTATGATTTAAGCCTAAACATTAGTGTTTGACTACGTTGGAATTTCTACTTTACGCTATTCGAAATGCAAGGAAAAATATATTAACTAATTGTTTGAGCTATCGGTTGGTTATCTAAATGGTATTTGGGGTCTTTAACCCTGAATATAAGAAGTAGTATCCCAATGACTAAGAAGATACCGATGCCAGTTAAGATTATTTCGGTTTTTATTACTCCACTCATACCTCCGACAATTATGATAGCCAAAAATGTGAAAGGGGCCAAGCATGTGTCCGTGAGGGCCATGTAAATTTTATTGTCTCCTTTCCGAGCAAAGTCATATATCAAATTCATTGCTGATGGCATAAATGACCCCAATCCAAATCCAAGAAATACAAAGATAGTATATACAAATAACATATTTGTTGCTAATAATGCTGTTATAACTGCAGCAAGGTATGAAAAAAATGATAACATTATTCCAGTTTTGTGTCCATAACCATCACCTATCAAACCAGCTAAAAAACTGCCGATACCTGACGTTACTACATTAATTATAATAAAAATACCGGCCTCGCTTGCATCAAAACTAAACTTATTCTGCGCATATATTGCGTAAAGACTTATTGCAGGATAGTTAGCTGTAAGAAAAATTCTCGCAAGGAGATAATTACGAAAATTAGTATTTGTTTTTAGAATAGATTTTGTTTCTGTAATTAAATCAGCTATTGTTCTTTCTTCGCGAATTTTTTTTGGTGTGTTTATGCGGTATCCCATAAATAGAACCGTACCTATTGTAATACAGCCGAAAAAAATTAAAAATCCCCAACCATAATTTTGCGGAAATGGAATGTTACTATTGAGTATTGCTCGAACAGCAAACCCACCAATAAAACCACCAATACTATTCCATGCGAAAGAAATACCTAAATATGCACCACGTTTTTTCTTGGAAAATGTATGATGTAAAAATTCTGTCCATATAGGAATAATTATACCAATACCAATACCATAGAATATGAAGCACGTATAATAAAATACCCAGGCGTATGGCCCAGTAGGTGCGATAAATGCAAAAATGAATCCCGCAAAAAATATAGGAGGTAGAGCAAACATATGTGCACCAATAACGGCACGTTTTATATCAATGATATTCCTTCCAACAATAGCAGTAAATAATTGCGGAAATGCAATTAAAATTGACCATAATCCTGCAACAGATAAACTAATTCCTTGCGGTGCACCTAGTTGTTTTAAAAATAGCGGTATTATCGCATAAAGTGTATGGAAGGCAATACCAAAGCCCCAGCTGAATTCATGAAAACAATTTAATATTAGGTTATGGTGATCATCTTTACTAAATGCTTTAGGCATACTGGTTTTCAATTATCTTTTGACAAATATATCATTGAAGATAATAATATCACTGCCCCAAATAATTGCGCTGGTTCTAGACTCCGCCCACGGTAGAACCAATCAATACACATGGCAGAAAAAGGCCAAAATAATTCATATAGAGTTGCATGCGAAGCAGGAAGATGATTTAAACCATAGTAATAAATAAATAGTGCGACAGCTCCAGTTGAGCAGGTAATCACCAATAATATTTTCCACTGCATAATGGTTATTTCCGTAATCATTTCTATATCATTTGAAGCAACAATTATTGCCATACATACAAGCGCTGTTATTGTTAGCCTAAGAGAAGTAATTAGTTGAAATGAAATATGTTTAAGGGCGTGTTTTCCTAATACAGTTGAACTACCCCAACTAAAGGCTGCAAGTAATGCCAATAAAGCTGCAATGATCATTTTATCATTCCAATCTGCAATTGGTTGTAATCCAAATGTCACTAAGAAACTGCCAAAAATGGCTGTAACAGCTAATACTAAGAACTTTTTAGATAATGGTTCCTTAAGGATCACTGCTGCTAAAGTGATTGCAAATAGTGGCTGCAACTTTTGTAATAATACAACTACGGATAGATTTATATAATTTACATAACTAAGCGCGCTCGTGTAGAAAAAAGTACCTAATATACCACCACAAATACTTATCCAAAGCACCGATATCCAGGTTCTCTGACCCAGATTTAAGATTTCTTGAAAACCCTTAATAAGAAATGGAATAAATATTACCGCACCAATTACATGTTCAATACTTATTATAAGAAAAGGGGAAACATTATATAGCAATTGTCTTAGTAATCCATCAAAACTCCACAGGATTGCAGCAGAAATGATGGCCAGTTGTGGTAATGCTCGTCTCCTCATGAAAACAAACTAAACGTGATATTACAATTGTTGGTTTAAGCTGAGCCGCCCAAACCTGATATTTGGGACGTTTCTACTCCGAAGGAACCTGCAGCTATTTTCCACATTTTTGATTCTTCCGTATTAAAAACAAAATTATAAGATGTAGATTGCATGAGCCAATCGCCGTTTTCAATTTCTCGTTCTAATTGACCTGCTTCCCATCCTGCGTGCCCAAGCATTAATTTATATTGTTCCGGGCCATTACCATCAGCAATATCCTGTAAAATTTTACGACTACTTGTGATGGAATATTCGTCCGATATTTTCATGCTATCTTCACTGGAATAAGAACTACTATGTATTACGATGCCACGTTCAATTAGTACTGGTCCGCCAAAAAATACTTTTGGAATAATTTTGATTATTTCATCTTGATTTTCTGGGAGTTTTTGAAATAATACCCTCAATTCTGGTTTTTCAAATTGTTTGTTTATAATTAACCCCAGCGCGCCATCATTGCTGTGTTCGCAAATCAAGACAATGCCCTGACCAAAATATGGGTCCTGTAAATGAGGCATAGATATTAATATATGGTTTTTTAGTGAACTCATATTATAATGTAATTCATAATCTTTATCGCTGGCAATATTGTTTTATAAAGCTATGAAGGGTTTTAGGGTGAAAAGCAAATCGAAATTTGATCTGAATATTAACTGCATTAAATTTCGCGATGGTCATGAATTTAATGGAATTATAATATTCTTCCCCGACTTACACTATAAAACTGAGTGAAAAACACATCTATGAAATCATCAGATAGTATTGTATTAAAAGGTGTCCGGCAACACAATTTGAAAAATATAGATTTAGAAATTCCTCGGGACAAACTTGTTGTAATCACTGGTTTATCGGGTTCTGGTAAATCTTCACTTGCATTTGATACAATTTATGCTGAAGGACAGCGACGGTATGTAGAATCTCTTTCATCATACGCACGGCAATTTCTTGGATTGATGGAAAAACCTGATATGGATTATATAGAGGGACTCTCTCCAGCAATCTCGATTGGACAGAAAGCAACTGCACGAAACCCTAGATCAACTGTAGGGACGGTTACTGAAGTACATGATTATTTACGATTGCTATTTGCGCATGTAGGAAAACCACATTGCTGGATATGTGCTAAGCCAATTGTAAGTCAGACTGTACAGCAAATAGTTGACACTGTTTGCAAGTTTGACCAAGATACACGGATTTATGTATTGGCACCAGTAGTGAGAAGTAGAAAGGGAGGGCATAAGGGTGTTTTTTCTGAAATTCGGCGGGAAGGATATTTACGTGCCAGAGTCGATGGTAAACTTTACCAGATCGAGGATAAGATTGATCTCAATAAGAATCAACTTCATGATATAGAGGTTGTAGTTGATAGATTGGTCTTAAAAGGGGATTATAAAGAGCGGTTAACGGAATCTATCGAGTTGGCTCTTAAAGTTGGATCAGGTGCAATCATCATACACAATTTGAATGGTAAAGACCATCTCTTTAGCGAACATTTTGGTTGTCCTGATCACCCCCAAGCATCATTGGATGAACTAACACCACGCATGTTTTCATTTAATTCCCCCTATGGTGCATGTGATCATTGTGATGGATTAGGATCACAAATGAATATTGATCCAAATTTAGTAGTGCCGGATAAATCGAAATCCTTGATTCAGGGTGCAATTGTTCCATTGGGTGAGCAGCCAAGGGGTAACTGGTATGGTAGCATTTTGAAGAGTCTTGCCAAACACTATCAATTCAATTTTACAACACCGTGGATTAAGATTGATTCTAAGATTCGAGAAATCCTATTATTTGGTACTGGCAAACAGACCCTTACTATGAATTATACTTCTAAACGTTGGTCAGGTACATATACTGGAGGCTGGGAAGGCGCTGTCGCAAATTTAGAACGACGCTATGGACAGACAAAATCTGTCCACATTCGTAAATGGATAGAACAATTCATGAGTATGAGCCCTTGTCCAAAGTGTAATGCTACCAGACTACGCGAGGAAAGTCGAGCTGTAATGGTTGGCGGATGTAATCTAGGCACCATATCTTCAATGACGATTAAGGATGGGAAGAAGTTTTTTAAGAATTTGAAATTGAGCGTGACTGATACAAAGATCGCTGCCCAAATATTGAAGGAAATTAATAGTCGTCTAGGGTTTTTAATGGATGTTGGTTTAGAATATTTAACCCTAGATCGATCAGCCACAACATTATCTGGTGGAGAAGCCCAACGTATCAGACTCGCAACACAAATAGGATCACAATTAATGGGGGTACTTTACATATTAGATGAACCCTCTATAGGGTTACATCCTCGCGATAATAATCGACTATTAAATACGTTAAAAAAACTACGGGATATTGGAAATTCAGTTCTAGTGGTTGAACATGACCGCGAAACAATGGAATCTGCTGATCATATCATTGATCTAGGCCCAGGAGCTGGCGAACATGGTGGTGACGTAGTTTATTCTGGTACACCTGAAAGATTAGTAGATTGTTCCAGCTCGTTAACAGGACTGTATTTATCAGGAAATAGAAAAATATCAACCCCTGAGGTCCGTCGCAATGGTAATATGAAGTCTTTATTCTTAAGGGGAGCAGCTGGGAATAATTTGCGTGAAATTGATGTGGAATTCCCGCTTGGAAAATTGGTATTGATTACAGGGGTATCTGGTAGCGGCAAAAGCACATTGATAAATGAAACTCTTTATCCAGCGGTTGCAAAGGAAATGAATGGATCGCGAAAATATCCGTTGGTTTACCAGTCCATTGAAGGAATTGAATACATAGATAAAATAGTGAATATTGATCAAAAACCGATTGGTAGGACTCCGCGTTCTAATCCAGCAACCTATACCGGTGTTTTTACATTTATACGTGATCTATTTTCGCAACTGCCAGAGTCTAAGATTCGAGGCTACAAGCCTGGCCGTTTTTCATTTAATGTTAAAGGTGGACGTTGTGAGTCTTGTGGAGGAGATGGACTAATTAAAATTGAGATGAACTTTTTGCCTGATGTATATGTGACTTGTGAAGTATGCAATGGTGCCCGTTATAATAGAGAAACGTTACAAATAAAATACAAAGGTAGAAATATTGAAGATATTTTAAATATGCCGATTGAAGTAGCGCTAGAATTTTTTGAAAATATTCCATCCGTTAAGAAAAAATTGATCACTTTGTGCAAAGTAGGTTTGGGTTATATACGATTAGGCCAACAAGCAACAACACTATCAGGTGGAGAAGCACAGCGTGTAAAGTTAGCAACGGAATTGTCAAAAGCTGCAAAAGACCATACAGTATATATCCTCGATGAACCTACAACAGGATTACATTTTGAAGATATTAATATGTTGATGTCCGTACTTCAGCGATTAGTGGATAGAGGACATACTGTTATAGTCATAGAGCACAACCTAGATGTAATAAAGTGCGCTGATTGGATTATTGATTTGGGACCAGAAGGTGGTAATAATGGAGGAACGGTTCTGGCAAGTGGTATACCAGAAAAAATAGCTAAGATTAAAAAATCTTTTACTGGGCAGTTTTTAAAAAAAGTGCTTTAGAAATTTTTAAAGAGGGAAACACGCAGTAGTTTACAATTATTAAGTACTCCCTTGGTGACCCCCCTATCAATTTATTATCTTTAGTGCTCGTGTTTGAGAATATTTTTTGTTTTTCCATTAAGATTCAATGACTGAAATTCATATTACAGACCCTACGCCCATTGAAGATGATATAATCGTTGAACGTTCTCTACGCCCTTCTCATTTTGATGATTTTGTTGGCCAGAGTGACGTTGTGGATAATTTGAAGTTATATATTGATGCTGCCAACAAACGGGATGAGGCACTTGATCATGTTTTATTATTTGGGCCTCCTGGCCTTGGTAAAACAACATTAGCAAATATTATTTCAAAGGAATTGAACGTTAACCTTAAGCAATCTTCGGGTCCAGTGATTGACCGCGCTGGTGACCTTGCTGGAATGTTGACAAATATTCAAGGAAAAGACGTGTTTTTTATTGATGAGATTCACAGATTAAATAGTGTAGTAGAAGAATACATGTATTCAGCTATGGAAGATTTTCAGTTGGAAATTATGATTGATAGTGGCCCCAGTGCTCGTAGTGTGCAATTGAACATTGAACCATTTACTCTTATTGGAGCTACCACTCGATTAGGTAATTTGACATCACCTCTAAGAGATCGATTTGGAGTTGTTCTTCGCGTTAACTTCTATGACCCGGAAGATTTGTTTCAGATCATTAATCGATCAGCTGAAATTTTAGAAGTTGATATTGATAAAGAAGGTGCGACGGAATTAGCTGGTCGTTCAAGAGGAACCCCGAGGATTGCGAACCGTATATTGAGGCGCACAAGAGATTATGCACAAGTCAAGGCAAATGGTTCAATAACAAAAAGAGTGGCCAATGAATCACTTAAATCATTGGGTGTTGATCCCTATGGGCTGGATGGTATGGACCGACAAATTTTGACAACATTAATTGATAATTTTGATGGTGGTCCAGTGGGCGTAAGTTCATTGGCTGTAGCAACAAGTGAAGATACAACTACTATAGAAGATGTTTATGAACCATATCTCATAAAGGAAGGATTTATTCAACGGACCCCAAGAGGCCGTATAGCGCAAGAAAAAGCATATAAAATCTTGGGTAAAGAATTTAACCCAACTAAACAAACAGGATTATTTTAATGATACAAAAAAAGAAAAAATACAAACTAGTCGATTTTGATTACCCACTACCATCCAAATTTATTGCTCAGTATCCGTCCAAGCGTCGTGATTTTGCAAAAATGATGGTTGTACATCGTGATACAGGAGAGATTGAGCATAAAAAATTCTCAAATCTGCCGAATTATTTTAGAAAGAATGATTTGTTTCTCATGAACAATACAAAGGTTTTTCCAGCACGATTATTTGCAAACAAAGATCGTACCGATGCTCAGGTAGAAGTATTTTTACTTCGCGAATTGGAAAACGATCTTTGGGAGGTAATGGTTCGGCCTGCTCGAAAAGTTAGAATTGGTAATAAACTTATGTTTACAAAAAATGTTTATTGTGATGTTATAGATAATACTATTTCCGGTGGCCGCGTTGTTAGGTTTGAATATGATGGTGACGATATATATGGTATTATAGATCGTATTGGTCAATCGCCCCTTCCACCCTACATTAAAAGAAATGCGGAACCGTCTGATAAGGTGAGGTATCAAACCGTATATGCTGACCGTCGCGGTGCTGTTGCTGCGCCAACGGCAGGCCTTCATTTTACTGACGGACTTATTAAAAGGCTCAAAGATAAAGAAATAAAAATTGAGTATACTACTTTACATATAGGTTTAGGTACGTTTCGTCCTGTACAAGTGGAGGACCTTAACCGCCATCAAATGGATTCTGAATACTTTGAGGTGTCGCCGTCTACTGCTATATCTATAAATGAGGTCAAAAAGAAAAGGCGTAAAGTAATTGCTGTAGGCACATCTGTAGTACGTTCACTAGAAACTGTAGTTGTGTCTGGATTCCAAGTGACACCTAAAAGAGGTTGGACAGACAAATTTATTTATCCACCATATGATTTTAAAATGGTAGATGCATTAATTACCAATTTTCATCAACCAAAAAGCACGTTGTTAATGATGGTTTCTGCTTTCGCTACGAGGAAATTGATTATGAAGGCCTATCGCGAAGCAAAAAAACATGATTATCGCTTTCTTAGTTACGGTGATGCAATGCTTATTCTCTAATGTGTAATCACCATTGAAAGTAGGCGCAGTTGTTCCTTCAGCAGGGCAAGGAGTACGCTTTGGCAAAAAAAAGCAGTTCAAATTACTGGGCCGACACCCGCTCCTTTTTCATACATTAACTTCATTCCTAGAATGTGATGATATTGCTGAGATCGTAGTGGTAGTTCCGGAAGTAGACTTGGAAACGAGATCCCGGGATCTAGATTCCTTTACATCAATAAAACCTGTTAAAACAGTTGCCGGTGGGGCACAGCGCCAGGATTCCGTATTGAATGGCTGTATGGCATTATCTGAAAATGTAGAGATCATTGCAGTTCACGATGCCGCACGCCCATTTGTAACACCAAAACTTATTTCTGCTACCATTGCTGGTTGTAATGAAGCAGACGGCTGCATTGCTGCACTTCCTTCGAAAGACACAGTAAAGCAAGTATACGAGAACAACATTCATCGGACAATAGACCGTGATAGTATTTGGTTAGCACAGACACCCCAAACCTTTCATAAAGATATATTGATTAATGCACTCCAGCAGGATATGGTAGCCACCGATGAAGCATCAATGGTGGAAGCAGCGGGAGGGACGGTGGTGGTAACAGAAGGGTTCGTAGGTAATTTTAAGATCACTACCAGCGAGGATTGGCAACTGGCGGAAAATATTATAAATGATTAAATCAGGCATAGGATACGACGTTCATTCTCTGGCTAAAGGGGAAGAGCTCATTATTGGCGGAGTTAAGATCAACAGTCCCTGGGGTTCTATCGGTCATTCTGATGGGGATGTATTACTGCACGCCATTGTGGATGCATTGTTGGGGGCAGCAAAATTGGGTGACATTGGTATGCATTTTACCAGCTCAGATGAACGTTGGAAGGGCAAGGAAAGTATTTATTTTCTAGACCACGCAGCACTCCTCGTCCGGGATCAAGGCTTTGAGATTGACTATGTAGACAGTACTGTTATTTTGGAAGAGCCCAAACTTGCTGACATAATCCCAGAAATGGTTTATAAAGTTTCCTACACCCTCCAGATCGATGAAGCGGCTGTATCCATCAAGGCCACCACCACAGATAAAATGGGCTTCATTGGCCGAGGTGAAGGTGTTGGCGCAATGGCCATTGCAACCATCTCCAAATAATTGTTATGAACTCAATCACACTTAAGTCGCACGCCAAGGTGAATATTGGCCTGCGGGTGTTGGATCAACGTGAAGATGGTTATCATAACATCCATACCATTTTCCAGGAATTGGCTTTTCATGATACTGTTACTATTTCCAAAACGGATGAGGGGTATGAGCTTTCATCAAACGACGAAAATTTTCCCACGGACTCTTCCAATACCTGTTCCAAAGCCTATGTGGCAGTTAAAGTTCACTGTCCTGAGGTTGCAGGAATAAAGATGCATGTAAGAAAAGAAATCCCTCAGGGATCGGGATTAGGCGGTGGTTCCAGTAATGGCGCAACAACGCTGAAGGGGATGAATGAATTATATGGACTTGGTTTATCTAATGATGAACTGACAGAACTATCTTTACAAGTGGGGGCAGATGTGCCCTTTTTTATTGATGGCGGTACGCAACTTGGTGAAGGTATTGGTGAACAATTAACCCAATTAGATATAGAATTACCACAGTCAATATTGGTAATAATACCTGGTATGCATATCAGTACAAAATGGGCCTATTCTCGATTGAGAAAAATGTTGGAAACGGGAGGCAAGGCACCTAATTTTGCCGGCCTTATTGAAAGGAGTGAAATACCCTTTCAGTTTTTTGAGAATGATTTCGAAAAAATCGTTTTTTCGACATATCCAGAGATTGGATTGATTAAAGATCAAT
>JBJKZU010000004.1:0-14289 GCA_045569095.1 Fidelibacterota bacterium | reverse complement strand
GTGGGAATTTAAAAAAACTTATGCGCTTATATTTGATGATCCATTGTGACCACGAAGGAGGTAATGCCAGTGCATTTACATCGTTAACCATTGGTTCAACTCTCTCTGATTTATATTATGCTGTATCTGGCGGATTAAATGCATTAGCTGGGCCGCTACATGGCTTAGCAAATCAGGAGTGTTTGAAATTTGTTCTTGAGGTCAGAGATAAGTTTGGAGGGGCTCCTTCTCGAGATGAAATGGAGCAATTGTGCTGGGATCGGTTAAAAAACGGAAGAGTTATTCCAGGCTATGGTCATGCCGTATTGCGATGTCCTGATCCACGATTCACCGCTTTTATGAATTTTGGTAAAGAACATATAGAAAATGATGATGTATTTCATATAGTTGAAATGCTCTTTGATGTAGTCCCAGAGGTTTTGAAAAAGCATGGCAAAGCTAAAAATCCATGGCCAAATGTTGATGCAGCTTCCGGTGCATTACTGTATCACTATGGTCTTACAGAATTCAGTTATTACACTGTTTTATTTAGCATTTCCCGTTCCATGGGAATAATTAGTCAAATCGTTATCAACCGTGCTCTGGGCATACCCATTATGCGGCCGAAGTCGGTAACAACGAAATGGCTAAAAGACAACTGCTGATTACATAAAGAATAAAATAAACTATTAAAGCGTCATTTTTTAGAATACGTTTTTTTTTGCAAAACTTTCTAAGTTAAATTTTCTCTAAATGAATATCATTCGCACTTTATCACTCTATTTTATTTTTATGATCTATCTCTTATTAGGATCAGATAATATTTACCAGGAAATTCGTGTATTTCATGCAGATCAAAGTACCCTGCAGTCCTTGAATAATCTGGGAATACCGCTCGATCATATTCGCAAAAATAAAGATGGGTCTATAGATATTGTTGTAACAATGGAAGAAGCTCATTCTCTTTTGGAAATAGGTATTCCGTTTGATGTGCGGCAGCCTGACCTTACGGCATATTTCGTTAACAGGTCTATGCCAGGTATAGAACGTGACTTTCCCCTAGGGTCTATGCTTGGTAACTATACATTACTAGAAGCGGTAGCTCAGATGGATACACTTCATAATATGTATCCTGATTTTGTAAGTGAGAAGGATTCTATAGGTGCAAGTATAGAAGGAAGAATAATATGGGCCTTCAAGGTATCAGATAATCCAGGCGTTGATGAGGATGAGCCGGAAGTATTATATACTGGCCTTACTCATGCCCGCGAGCCATTGAGCATGATGAATTTATTTTATTTTGTTCGCTGGCTTTGTGAGAATTACAGTTCCAATGTAACTGCTGAATTTTTGGTTGACCATAGGGAAATGTGGTTTGTCCCAATCATAAATCCTGATGGTTATGCATATAATGAGACTATTGCCCCCAATGGCGGTGGGATGCATCGAAAGAACCGTAGGCCTAATCCAGATAATTCGAACTGTAATAACAGTACTCAACAGGGAATTGATCTGAATCGAAATTACGGTTATAATTGGGGCGCAGATAATTCTGGTTCATCCAGTAACCCTTGTAGCGCTGTATATCGAGGCACTTCAGCATTTTCAGAACCTGAAACAGAAGCAATTAGTAATTTTGTATCAGCAAGGCAATTCAAGAATGTGCTCCATTATCATTCCTATTCTAATGTTCTTATTCACAGTTGGGGAGATGGAATACTGCCTGATGAACCAGATCTTACAACATTGCGCGAAATTGGTGCTGAGATGACACGTGAAAATGGTTATGCAGTTGGAACGGGTTTGGAAACAATTGGATATGGGGTAAATGGTGATGCAGTTGATTGGACTTATGGTACTGCTGGTTTGCTGTCCTACACTCCGGAGGTTGGTTCTTATGCCGATAATTTCTGGCCATCAGAAGATCGGGTGGTACCTCTTTGTCAGGATCAAATACATAGTAATAGAGTTTTTGCATTGGTAGCTGGCAGCGACCACATTCTTTATGACAATCTTTTTGATAATCAATTTCCAGAATTAGAAGATACAGTCGCAATTTCATTAGTGGTTCAAAATCGTGGACTTACAGATTCTAATGGATCAGTATCAATAACTATCAGTCCCCTAAATGATGTAAGTCTGGTTAATAATGAAACAGTTATCATCCAATCATTACCATCTAGAATGACGGACACCACGACGATATTACTTTCCGTGCTTGCTGGCAGTATTAATGGCACCAAAGCAGGGCTTGCAATTACACTTCATGATAGCAGCAGTTTGCTGCGTTTGGATAGTGTGTTAGTTATTTTTGGAACTCCTGAGATAATATTTCAAGATGGTGGAGAAAATGGTATGACATTTTGGACTGATGATGATGAATGGGGAACAGTGCAAGATGCATCGGAAGGTATGTACAGCATTACAGATAGTCCAATTGGTGATTATGTTGGTGATTGGGGGACGAGTATTACCCAATTTATTAATCCTTTGAGTTTTGCAGGTGTGGTTTATCCTTATATAACCTTTACATCGAAATGGAGTATCGAAAAAAATTATGATTTTGTTCAAGTTCAAATATCAACTGATGGTATTTCCTGGCATCCATTAAGCGGGGAATACACCACAATTGGTAACGGTCAAACTGCGCAGCCCAGCACCGAGCCTGGTTATGATGGTTATCAAGATGATTGGGTAAACGAAATTATCGATCTTGCAATATTTGCCAATGATCCTGAGATAAATATTCGGTTTAAATTGAGTTCTGATGGTTCTGTAGAAGAGGACGGGTTTTATTTTGATGATTTTTCCATAAACGGATATCAGAGATTTCTCAAGGGCGATCTCCATCAGGATCAAATACTGAATGTCTATGATTTACTAGTATTAATTGAATACACAATATTTAACAACACAATCCCTGCCAATCTTATACCTATTGGAGATATGAATGCAGATGGGTTTATTAATGCTGATGATATTGAATTGCTGATTGCCTTGATAATGGGTGATTAGTGAGAAGATATTTTATCATTTTATTATTGGCTGCCTGTATTGCAGCTGCAGCTGATGTTGACTTCCAAAAACTAAATGAAGCTGTGCGTGCGGATGATCGAATCCATACTTGGATAATGTTTAAGGATAAAGGATCAAATGTTTCTGTAAGAATACAAAATGTAACCTTGCATCCAAAAACATTAGAACGAAGAAAAAAATTATTGTCGGAACCATTGACCTGGTTTGATGTGTCAGTGTACCAGGAATATACTGACCGTATCATATCTGTTGGAGCAGAAGTCCGCCATGAGTCAAAATGGTTAAATGCATTATCTGTATTTGCCAGTATGGAGCAGATCCAAAAAATAGCAGCTATGAATTTTGTTAAACGTATTCAACCAGTGGCAAAGTTGCGTAGAGGAAAACATAAAACAATCAATAATATGACATACACCGAGCGTGGGAATTCTTCCTTAATGGATTATGGGCTTGCACAGACACAGATTGAAATGATGAATTGTGATCTAGTTCATGATATTGGTTATTTTGGCCAGGGTGTTCGCATTTTAGTGATTGATACTGGATTTGATCTTACACATGAAGCTTTCGATTCATTGCATGTTATAGATCAGTGGGATTTTATCAATGATGATAACAACACAGCAAATGAAACCGATTCGGAAATACATGACAATCAGCATAACCACGGTACATCTATACTTTCCATCATTGGTGCTTATGTTCCTGGAACACTTATCGGTCCTGCCTTTCGTTCGGAATATTTACTAGCGAAGACTGAAATTGTTGCTGAAGAAATACAGCAGGAAGAAGATAATTATGTAGCTGCACTGGAATGGGGTGAAGCAAATGGTGCCGATGTAGTCAATTCATCCTTGGGGTATTTAGATTGGTATTCATATTGTGATATGGATGGGAATACCGCCATCACCACCATTGGTGTAGATATTGCTGCGAGTTTGGGATTGGTGTGTGTTACTTCTGCTGGGAATTGGGGGAATGAAGAACCGCCAGAAGATCCCTGTGAATCACTAAGTTATTATATTAGTGCACCGGCTGATGCAGATTCGGTTATTGCCGTAGGGGCAGTTAGTGCGGATAGTTTGCTTGCTTATTTTAGCTCTAAAGGGCCGAGTTATGATGGGCGTATTAAACCAGAAGTATGTGCCTTGGGCGTGGGTGTAGCAGCTGCAAATCCAGCAGGTGGATATTCAGTATTTTATAACGGTACATCGGCTTCATCACCTCTTGTTGCCGGTGCTGCCGCGGTTTTGTTAAGTGCAAATCCGCAATGGACTAATATGGAAATAAGAGAAGCATTAATGATGACCGCATCCCAGGCAGATATACCAAATAATGACTATGGCTATGGTCTAGTAAATATTTGGTCGGCCTTATTCTATGATTACAGCGGATCAACTATAACCACACAACAACCAGCATCCTTTTCATTACATACGGCCTATCCGAATCCTTTTAATCCAACAGTTACCCTTGCGGTTTCAGTGACAAGATTATCTATGGTAAACATAACTATACTTGATATAAAAGGCCGTCTGATTGCAACTATCTGTAATGAGGTATTGGATGTCGGCGATCATCAATTCATTTGGGATGCTACTGCCCAAACAAATGGTATTTATATCGTTAGGTCTACCGCAGGGCAAACAGCTTTGAGCCAGAAAATTACGCTAATAAAATAATTAGACCATTCACGGCAAATTTACTTGCCTTCCGTTAAAAATTCCTCCAAATTTCATCTCGCCGGGTTATAATCTCATGAGAAGAATTACGTATTTAACGGTATTATTAGGGCTATTTGTCTTTGCACCCGTCCGGTCTAAAGATAATGTTTATAGGCAATTAATTGATCTTGAAGCTCATAGCGGTAATGGATCCATTCTCGTTGTTTGGGAAGTGCCAGAAAAGATAGAAGTAAAATCGGTGAGGTTATACCGAACCCAGAATTCTTTTTCAAATGCTATATTAGTTTTTGACACTAATACAGCAAAAGACCGCTACCTCGATAAAGAAGTTGCAGGAACACGACCATATTTTTATAGCATTGAAATAGAATCCACTGTAGGGGAATTGTTCTCCAGCGTTGTTGATGCACCTCCTTTCGCGAAACCCGTGCTTGATTATGGTCTGTACCAAACACTAAGTCAATCTGAAAAAATATTAGCTAATTATGATTATAAAACCATAGATCAATTTCATGATCAAATACTTGGTGATGTATTAATTAAACTATTAACAACGATGGACAGTAATCAGGTTGACATAATACGGGCCATGCTTTTTCCAATAGATGCTGGACCCAGATCTTGGATTTCCTATGCAGGCTTTAATGGTGTTAGTGAATTTGAAGGTGTTTTCTCTAATAAATCTTTCAGCGCTTTAGGTATTGAACTTGAGGATGCAATGGTGCGGGTTGGATTTTCAGTAAAAAATCAATTTCTTTTAACTTCAGCGGAATGGAAAAACCAGGCAATAAAATTTACCGATCGTATAATGCGTCGCCTATCTACAGTACAAGATTTATTGAATCAAGAAACAGATATACTCAGTAATGCCCATCCAGTATTCCCCTTAGGATCTTGGGTGAATACAAATGGGGTCAGTTTTATCAGGCTTGGCATTATCGATGAAGAGCTTGTCCAAACAATTGTTTTGCGGGATGACCAGAATGAATTTATCATTGCCCCACAGACATACACAGATACAGAAATTATTGATGTGAAATTGGATAATAGTATGGAAAAAATTGAGCTAGTAATAAATGGTGTTCTACAGCAGATAATGCCTTATCCATTAGAAGAAAACGGTTATGGTCTGACCATCGATAATCAGTTCTTCATGTTGGCAGATTCATCGACCGCTCCTCCGCTTATTGTATCCATGCCAGTAAATCAATTTTGTTTAAATGAAATTGCAAATAGTCCTGAAAGTCAACAGATTGCCGTTGAAATCCACGGTAATGTTACTGAAACCCATGTATTAGGTTTATTCATTGATGATTATTTAGTTTGGGAATTCACGCCAACACTCAGCTTTAATCCTGTGTTCATTGACTCAGCATTTACGTGGAATACTGATCAGCCATTTATTTGGCTGGATCTGAAAGAGGTAGATGAGTTTGGTAATTGGCAATTGATTGATACAAGAGCAATTTTTACACAGCGACAAATAACTGAAGGTCGCATACCGGATCACCAACGCTGGAAGACGTATTTATTTTCCACACTTGGTGCACCAAATGATCTAACTCAGACTGGATCAGCTAAGTTGATGATACCGGAAATCTTTGCATTATATCAGAATTATCCCAATCCCTTCAATGCTCAGACATCCATTTCTTTTGATTTACTACAGCCTGCTGTTGTAAGTCTATATATCAATGATGCTGCTGGCCGTATCATTCATCTCTTTTTTGAAGAAAGTCAAATGGGTAAGGGGTTGTACAGTTACTCCTGGAATGGAGAAAGTTATTCCAGCGGAGTATATTTCATGACAATTCAAGCCCAAGTTAATGATTATTTACCTGTTGTTTATAGTCGCAAGATGATTTATTTAAAGTAGGGTGTTATATTTGAGTACAAATCTAAAAAATAATTTATGACAAAAAACTTCGATGATGAATTAGCCCGCATGGATGAACTGGAAGAACAAGTGGATTCCGCTCTTTTTGAAGCTCTTTCGCTTGATGATCCGATCAAAGGATTAACATTGCGGCATCATCCAACAGTTCAGTCAGGCTCTACACTTCAATCTGTTATTGATATATTACGTAATGAAAAAGTTGGTTGTGTTATGGTAGAAAAAGATAACCGGATTATTGGTGTTATGACTGAGCGTGATTTTTTACTTCGCGCTATTGCCAAGGGATTAGATATGACCGCTGTAACCATTGATGATTATATGACTAAAAATCCAGAAACTTTGCATCCGGATGATCCAATTTCCTTTGCCTTAAATAAGATGCATGTCTTTGGTATTCGACATATCCCGATCATAGAAGAAAGTGGTGCGATCCGTGGTCTGATATCCGTTAAAGACATTATTGCTCATATAGGGAACTATTTTGGTGAAGAAATTGTAAATCTTCCACCGGAGCCTAATCGAAAAGCACTCGATCGTCCCGAAGGCGGTTAATATAATATTCTCTATTTAGCCAAGGGTTTAATTATATCCTCTAACCCTTGACTTTAATTTAATATTTAAACGACTTTACAATATGGTTCGGGTTGCTTCTACGCTATTAATCTGTATCATTTTAAATGGTTGCGCATCCCACCCCAAGGTCAGCTCTCAACGAATGGCAGAGGGCGATATTGAATATGGATATGCTTTTTCAGTAGAAAATGTTTTCCCTTACTTATGGTATCGAAAAGGGATTAGCAAACGTTCAGATATTGGAGTTCGAGTAGGTTTACCAATTTATGGCAGTGGTCTTGACTATAGCAGGTTACTGTATGAAAAAGAGCATAAATGGGATATACTAAACCTTGCCTGGAATGTAAACCCAAATTTCAATTTTGATTTTACGTATTACAAATTCAAGCAGCGCTACAACAAAAAAACTGATGTACTTGGAGGTACAGCATGGACTGGGATAAGATTCATGCACATACCCAAAGGCATAAGTGATAAAACTAGTACACGCATTGGTTTTTTATTTGGTGGGAAACCAGGTTCAAAATTGAGTTATGAAATAGGCTATTTCCATGATTTTTCTAGTATGCCTATTAAAAAATTATTTGATAGTGGTTGGAACGAACGTGATGAGGATGAGGGGTTCGAGCCAGATCGTTTTTCAGCATTTCCCCACATTACTAAATTTGGTCTTCCCTCAGAAAATTCGCGCATCACTGGCTTTTCATTGCAAGTGTTTTTTAACCTCGGATATAGACGTGCTAAAAAGAAAGAACCTGAAGCTGTTGCGCCTCAAACAGACCGGATCCCAGTTCCCGCTGAACGAGATTCAACTGTGCTTTCACTTCCCAGGAAAAGGCAATAGATGGACATTTTGCTGATACCAGGTATATTGTTCCTTTCCAATCCCGGAGGATCCGGTCTTACCAGTGGCCTGCTCTTCCAGCCAGGCGATAAAATATACAGTAATCTGTTTTTATAAAATTTTACTTTACAAGTGGCTGGATCAAGTTCTCTCAATAATTCCAAAACAGCTGGTTCTCTAGAAAAGAACTTGGCAACTCTCCTACTTCAATCGGCATCGACTATTTATAATGATGCGCCAATTGTTCATCCAGTTGTCTGCATGAATGCTATAAAGAATATTTTAGGTGATGTGCGGGGTAGTCCTTCGGAGATACTCTTGACTTATGCTGGCAATTATGTTGCAGGATTAAAACCTCGGGAAAAAGACCAAAAAATTTTGGAGGATATGCCAGAAGATGGCATTGGGCTATCAATATTTATTAGCGATTTGGAAGATGCTTGCCAACAAGGTGATGCTGTGCAAGTGCAGGAAGAAGCTGCGCGGGTCTATCTTGCGGCTGATGGGAGTCCAGCCATTTTGGAGATTTTGGCTGAACTGGCCCTGCAAAATGTAGAAGGTAATGGTGGATTTATTTTTCATTGTTTGCGTGCCTTCGCATTTAATCCAGAAAAGGAACGTGTATGGTCATTTGTACAATGTATTTTGCAAACAATGAAAATCCAGCCACTGCCTGAACCTAATGAAGGTACAAATAATGGGGCCAACGACTTGGTGCCTATCTTTCTAAAATGTGAAAAACCAATAGACTGGATCACTGTTGCTGCTGTCTGGAGGTTATGGGAATCAGAATACATGCGGCTGCCCGGTTTCAAAAGAGAAATATCCCATTGGATCAGCAATCAGAATATCACACAAAATGGAAACCCGGATGGATCAAATCCTGATGACATGGTAAAATTCAGAAATGAAGGCGGCAATTATTTTGTGAAACTGGCTGAAAATATAATTCAATCAAAAAACCAAGTTGTGGAAAGACTTGCTGCACTAGAGGCCTTACGTTTTTTCGTAAAAAAGATTCCGATAGAGTGTTTACCAATAGTTGCCAAAAAGATTAATTTCCTGATGGATAACAATGAAAGTCGGTAAATATACGCTTTATAGTATTGAAACTAGCCGGTTTGGTTTGGATGGTGGAGCGATGTTTGGCATCATACCAAAAACATTATGGGAAAAAGAAGCACCCGCTGATGAGTATAATCGAATTCAGATGGTCACCCGGTCCCTTTTGCTAGTTAGCAATGAACGAAAAATTATCATTGACACAGGAAATGGCGATAAATGGGATGATAAGACCAGATCCAGATATAATATTGATCTGGCTGATTTAAATCTGTTCTCATCCCTGGCAAAATATGGTTTTATACCTGCTGACATTACTGATGTATTCTGCACGCATTTGCATTTTGACCATGCTGGTGGAAATACAACTATTGAGGACGGTAAAATTGTACCAACCTTTCCTAACGCGACTTACTGGATTCATCAGGATAATTGGGATCTGGCCAATTCCCCTAGTGAAAAAGACCAGGGAAGTTACTTGGCAGAGAACTGGTCGGTTCTCGCCGAAAATGGCATGATCGAATATGTAAACGATAGAGAGGGATTTATTCCTGGAATTGAAATAATGCTGACATATGGACATACAACTGGTATGATGCATCCCTTGATGAAGGATGGGGACAACACTGTTTTTTATGCAGCGGATATTTTTCCCATGGCCGCCCATGTACCCTTAACTTGGGTAATGGCCTATGATTTAAACCCGGTGCAAACCATAAAAGAAAAACGATCACTATTACCAAGAATGGTAGAGGAAAACTGGACGGTATTTTTTGAACATGATCCTTTAAGACAGGCTGGAAGGGTTACCATGGATGGGAAATATTACCGTTTGAAGGAAGCGGTAATTATCAGTGAATGAAGAAGAGAAAAAAGAGCAATTATTTTCCGATGGACTAAGGGCCTATGAAGAAAAAGACTTTTTCGAAGCACATGAACTTTGGGAAAAACTGTGGTCAGAATATTATCTGGCGGACAGAACCTTAATCCAGGGGTTAATTCAGCTGGCTGTAAGTTTTGTGCATTTAGGCAATGGCAACCTAAATGGCGCCAAGAGTTTGCTGAATAAATCCGCAAATAAATTCAGCAGTTATTCTGGGGTTCACTGGGGTATAAATATCGATAATTTGAAAAAACAGATTTTAGAAATAAAAAATGAATATGAACAATTAATGACTATTGATGAATTTGATTGGACTAACATTCCCGATCTGAGAAAATTATGAGTAATATTTATCTTTATACGAATGATGTAGAACTTGGCACCAGGCTTACAGATCGTTTACTGCAGTTAGATCACTCTATCAAATTTCTTGATTCCCTATCTGCTCTTGCTGATGAAAATAGCCTAGTGTTAGTTGATTTAGATGACTCGGAAATTTATCCTGATGAAATTCAAGCACTAAAACTGAAATATCCTGCTCTACGTTTAATTGGTTTTATGACCCAAATACAGAAACAACTGCGGGATGATTATCGTCAATCTGGATGTGAAATAGTCTATTTGAGATCTGCGCTTATTAATAATCCGGACTCAATATTACTCGAAAATGATCGAAAATAAAGCAGATAAAACTACCCGTGCCAAAGAGGTCGTTCGCTTACTAAAAAAAGAATATCCCGATTCTAAATGCTCGCTTAACTACAGTAATCCCCATGAATTATTGGTAGCGACCATTTTATCTGCCCAATGTACTGATCATCGCGTTAATCAGGTTCTGCCTGCGTTATTCAAGACATATCCTTCCGTTAAGGCGTTTGCCCTTTCCGATTTAAATAAACTTTCCCGAGTAATACACTCTTGTGGGTACCACAATCAAAAAGCAAAAAGTATTCAAGGATCATCTTTAATGATCATGAATGAACATGGTGGAAAAGTCCCGCGAACAATAGAAGAATTAGTAAAGTTACCGGGCGTAGGGAGAAAAACTGCTAACTGCATTTTGGGTGAGTGTTTTAGAGTCCCTTCTATGGTGATCGACACACATATGATTCGAATTATGAACCTGTTGCGATTTACAACATCCAAGGACCCCAAGAAAATTGAATTAGAACTAGTGGAAGTATTCAATAAACGAGATTGGGTAAAATTGACCCATATGGTGATTGACCATGGCAGGGCGGTTTGTATTGCCCGGAGGCCACAGTGTAATCAATGTGTTTTGCAAGATCTGTGTCCTTCCGTATTAAGTTAATAAAATAGGCAAGCTTATAAAAGCAGTCGGAAATGTTTTTAATGAGAACAATACCCAAACTAAATTTGGGTAACTAAATAATTTGTAGGATACAAATATATGAGCAACCCATTTATAACAAAAATTTTTCGGTTTAATGCCGCCCATCAATATGGTCATGACGATTGGAGTGCAGAAAAAAATTGGGAAGTATTTGGTTTAGATTCAAAAGTTCATGGTCACAATTATACCTTGGAAGTAATGGTTACCGCTTCGGTGAATCCTGAAACGGGGTTTATTGTGGATCTTGGTGAGTTAAGCAGTATTGTCCAAAAATATGTAATCGATATACTTGATCATAGTCAGTTTGAGAAAGAAGTGGAATGGTTCAGGAATAAGCAACCGAGCACTGAAAATCTTGTACAATTTATCTGGAACCAGATAAAACCACGGATTCCCCATATTACATTACACCGCATTCGATTGCATGAAACCCCCACAATCTTCACTGACTATTACGGGTAAACATTCATATGACCGAATTTTGGGAAGCACCTAATAAAGACATAGCAAAACGCCGGGAAAGAGTTTTCTTAATTTTGGCCGGTATATTTCTGGGAACGCTAGCAATGTTGAATATCTTGGGAATTTCCCGTTTTATTAATCTGTTTACTATTGGGGAAACAACATTCTCTGTGGCAGTAGGTGTGCTGCCTTATCCTATTACCTTCATTTGTACTGATTTGATCTGCGAGTTGTATGGTAAAAAACGGACACAGTTTGTGGTGTGGGTTGGCGTCCTACTGAATTTATGGATAGTATTTATCCTATGGCTAGGTGGGGTATTGCCTGGATCCGATGCGCCCGAATTCTATTATATTCGTTCCTTAACATTTGGAGCTGCTACGGCATCTATGATCGCTTATATTACGGCACAGTCTACGGATGTGTACATGTTTCATTTCTGGAAAAGACTTACCAAAGGGAAACATCTATGGCTTCGGAATAATGGATCAACCTTGGTAAGTCAACTGGTTGATACTATAGCTGTTATTTTAATTACACATTATCTTGCTGGCGCATTGCCTATTGAAGATGGAAAACCGATCTTATCGCAACTATTGATTTTTATAGGTTCTGGTTATGTATTTAAAATTGTAGTTGCATTACTAGATACTGGACCGATTTATTTAGCAGTCCATTATTTATCAAATTATTTAGAACTGGACCCCATGGAGGGTTATAATGATGATAAGGTAACAAATTTGTAATGGAGAACTTAAATGGCTAAAGATCATAACAAAAACATTTCAAAATTGATCGAAAACCTACTGCAGGAAATAGGGGAAGATCCAACAAGGGAAGGATTGCTCAAAACACCAGAACGAGTGGCCAAGTCATGGGCATATTTTTCCCGTGGCTATAGTCAGGATTTGGTTGATGTAGTGAATAACGCTATTTTTCATGAAGCATCCAAAGATATGATCGTTGTTAGAGATGTGGAATTTTTTAGCCTCTGTGAGCATCATTTACTACCCTTCTTTGGTAAGGCACATGTAGGGTATATCCCCAATGGGAAGGTCATCGGGTTGTCAAAGATACCGCGGATCATTGATATGTTTGCACGCCGCTTCCAAGTTCAGGAACGTCTTACCCATCAGGTCGCAGATGCAATTCATGATGTTTTGAAAACTAATGGTGTGGCAGTTGTAATGGAAGGTCGGCATATGTGCATGCAAATGCGTGGTGTGGAAAAACAGAACAGTTTGGCCACTACATCTACCATGCTGGGTAGGTTTCGTGATTCAGTACGGACCAGGAATGAATTTATGTATTTAATAAACAGACCTAACATTTGAGCAATACATTGCCAAAGAAAAAAATAACCTTCCTAAATATGGTATCATGAGTTTTGCTAGAACACTGGTTCCACCCTATTATGCTGTTATTTTCACCACAATGCGTGTAAATAATTCTAATGATGGTTACGCAGAAATGAGCGAAAGACTAGAAAAGATGGTTTGTTATCAACCTGGTTATATTGGTATGGAATCTGTTAGGGATAAGGATGGGTTTGAAATTACAGTATGTTACTGGACAGATGAAGTGTCCATAACAAATTGGAAAAAGAATCTGGTATATCAAGAAGCACAAAAGAAGGGTATAGCCGATTGGTATAAAAATTATTTTTACGTATAGCCAAAGTGGATCGAGACAATGAAACAATATGATCTGGCAATATTGGGTGGGGGCCCTGGCGGTTACGTGGCTGCGATTCGTGCGGCACAGCTTGGTTTATCAACAGCAATAATTGATCAAGATAAGCTCGGTGGTATCTGCCTGAATTGGGGCTGCATTCCCACAAAAGCATTACTGAAGAATGCGGAGGTATTGGACACCATAAAGAATGCAAAAAACTTTGGAATCAACATCCCCTCTTACAAGGTAGATTTTGCAAAAACAATTAAACGTAGTCGACAGACCTCTGCACGCCTCTCCAAGGGGATCGATTTCTTGATGAAGAAAAACAAGATTACCCATATAATTGGCAGAGGATCTTTTATAGCGAAAAATAAAATTGAAGTAAAAAATGGTAAGAAACGGGTTACGGTGCAGGCGAAATATTTTATTATTGCTACAGGTGGAAGACCAAAGGTTTATCCAGAGATGGATTATGATGGCAAAATGGTGATTAGTTCAAAGGAAGCGATGATCCTTAATCATCCGCCAGAAGAAATGATTATTGTGGGTGGAGGAGCTATCGGTGCAGAATTCGCATATTTTTATAACAGTTATGGTACTAAAGTAACATTGCTGGAAATGATGGATCGAGTTCTGCCTATGGAGGATCTAGAAGTTTCCAAAGAATTAGAAAAGAATTTTATAAAAATTGGTATAGCAGTACAAACCAGTACAACAGTAGAAAGGATTGAAACTTTAAAGACCAAGGTAAAAGTCCATACTAAGCGCGGTAACAAAAAGGAATTAATAAAAGGTAGTGTAGCACTTTTGGCTGTAGGTATTATGGGAAATACTGAA
>JBJKZU010000003.1:0-42690 GCA_045569095.1 Fidelibacterota bacterium | reverse complement strand
TCACCTTCCGGGTGAAATAACCGAAATGTATCTATCCATCCATTTTCTACATACATATCAAGCTTTTCTCTTTCAATTGGCATAAATCCAGACGTATTAACATTTTGTTTGGGGCGAGCCAGGTCAATGGGTTGATGGGCGGTGTTCCAATCACCAGTAACTACCACGTTATTCCCCGATTCAACCTGTTCACTAATAATGGGAAGAAGATCATCATAAAAATCCAGTTTATACTGCAGGCGTTCATCATCCTTTTGACCATTAGGAAAATAAATATTATATAGCAGAAAATTCTCATGTTCAGTTACCAGCACCCGACCTTCAGCATCGTAGCGCTCAATGCCAAGGCCTTTTTGTACATATAAGGGCTCTTCTTTACAAAATGTGGCTACACCGCTATATCCACGTCTTTCGCCAGAGTGCCAAAAAGTATGATAGCCATGATCGGTAAGAATCTCTGAAGTCAGCTGATCAACATGGGCTTTGGTTTCCTGAAGACAAAGTATATCAGGCTGTTCCTGGTCGAGCCAATCCAGGAAACCCTTTTTAACTACGGCTCTGACACCATTCACATTCCAGGAAATAAGTTTCATCGTTACAGTTAGTTTAGGTCATGATAGGAAAAAAAACGATCGTTTTTCCGGTTGTGAAAAGATTATGGAATCATAGGTATCCAGTGACGATCTATAGCGACCGAGCCAAAAATACCAATTCCATTATTGATCCCAAAACTGCGGCCAGATCCACCTTCACCAACGGTTGAACTTGAAAATTCAACTTCTCCAAATCTGATAAAATAATCAAAATAATTATTGTCCATACTCATTAGATTAAGCAACAATAGATCTTCATCCCATTCCTCATTATTACTTACATCGCAAATATCCCGGCGATATGTCCATGATTCTTCCTCAGGTTTTATGATATTTTCTTGCCAAAGACCGCAGCTAAATCCGCCACCATAGTATTCATCGTAACCAAAATATCCCAAATAATTACCAATATTCATAATCTGGTAATTATCAATCATGGGTTGCCAGGTGATCTCCATGGTTTGGTCAAGTTGAAAGGAATCAGGCAATTCTTCACTGAATATCTGTGGTAAAGGCGGGATGATCGTTTCCCCAGTAACACTAAGTCCCTCTGGTGTGGTTACATTCAATACCCAGGTTTCACCAGGTTGGGGATAGAGATCATTTCCCTGGTATTGATATGATTCAGATAATGATCCATTCAAACCAAAACTATAATCGGAATATTCAAATTTATATTCATTCTCTCCATTGCTAACAATTACTTCCGCATCCCTAATGATAAAACGGGAAACGTAACTAATAAATATGTTCCCTCCAATTGTATCCCTGGTCAGTGAATCAGCTGCTTCTTCCATATTAAGAGTGCGGTGTACTTTTACAAAACTGGTTAAAATCGAATCTGCAGAGAGCAGACCAAATACATTTAATACCGGATCATGATTAGATGTTACATCTTCCCATTCCAGTTCTGGTTCCGAAATGAGGCAACCAAATAAGGTAAAACTAAGCAAACTAATAATAATGAAACGCATTACAGTTCAATCCTATATCCAGCTGTGAAAAAGAATGGAAACATAGGAACAGCAGCCCGCTCGAGACCCAATCTTTCACCTGTTAACCGATTTTCTTTTGGCCGATATTGATACGTCAGTGGATTCACATGATTCGTAACGTTAATAAGCTGGAGATAGCGCTCATACGGAATCCCGAATATTGATTTTTTCTGTTTCAGACCAACATCCAGCCGGAAATAGAAAGGCAATCGTTCTGAGTTTTTTCCCCCAACAAGAAATTGTTCATCCCCATACCAGGAAGGCATGTAGGGATCATGGTCAGCTTGCCAATGATCATACCGACCGATCGGCGGTGTAAACGGTTGACCGCTTGATGCTTGCACCGCAGTACTAAAGTGGACGTTATTTTTTACGGATATGGTTATGTCACCAACAATATTTAATGTATGAGTACGATCATATAATGGAAAATACCAGCCATGTTTCTGAATATGTTTCATCGTTTTTGCATATGTATATCCTATCCAACCACGACTTCGCCCTGCAGTCTTTTTGAATAATAATTCCAACCCGTAAGCATAAGCCCTAGTATCATAGAATTCATTAAATGGAGTGGTGGTTACTTGATCATCATCCTCAGTAACCTGTTGGCCTTGGTTCAAAGATATCAAATTCTCGAAATGCTTATAATAGGTTTCCGCCCGGAATAACCAATTGTCCTCCGCTAGGTATTCAATCCCCAAGATAATATGGTCCGCCCATGGAGCGGGACGATCTGCAGGTATTCCCAACCAAAAATCGATAATGCGCAAGGTTTCATCTTCTGGATTAGCAATGGTTAAAAATTGATGATAGCGACCCAGAGCGAATTTGAGTGATAGATCCTGCTGCAGCAAATATTTCAATCCAAAACGAGGATCAAGATATAATTCATCGTGAAGCGAATAATCCATAACCCTGGCTCCTAGCTGAACAGCAAGTTTTGGTGTAATGTCCCATTTATCCTGTAAAAATATTGAAGTCTCAACCGTTTGATCCTTCATTTCCAATGGTTTTGCATAAAAGATCGTATCCAGATTTTCGTATTCGAATTCCATGCCCAGATCATAATCCACCTGTTTCACCTGTAAGCCGCCCATGAGTTGATGGTTATTAAGACCATGCCAGGAAAGTTCTGTTTCCAGCGTTTTGTCATCCACTACATCGTAAAAGTCAAAGGAGAATCGATCCATATAGGAACCAGTTTCATTGCCCATTGACCAATTGCCTTCAGACTTTATATCCATATCAAAATGAAAACGGTAACGGCTGTTGGCCACAAAAGTACGTGCTACCAGCTGAGGACTGATGAGCCAGCGCCAGGTCAGGCTATTGGTATGATTACCCCAAGGCCAATTAATACTAAAGGATTCTTTGGACTCTTCATAATAATCGGAAATAATATCATACGTTTCATATCTATCAGGAGGGAAATTGATATCTAGTATATCATCGCCATAAAAACGGCTGTAGGTCAGGCGGTGGTCCTGGGTCAAATCCACGTTGACCTTCATTTGATAGTCATAAAAGAAATAGGGGAATTCGAAGTCGCTGGGTCCACCAGACCATGCCACGAGAGCATTAAAGAACTGGTCAAAGTAGGTCCGACGACCGGCAATCATCCAGGATCCCTTCAATCCTTTAAATTTTGGTAAGGGTCCTTCCAGCAACACTTTGCTGGAAATAAGGGATATATTCGCATGGCCTTCAAACTCTTCCGTATTTCCTTCCCGGTTAATTACATTTAATATGGCACCCATGCGACCTCCATAACGCGCCGGAAACCCCCCGGCATGAAAATCGGCTTCCTTGATTGCATCTGTATTAAACGTGGAAAAAATTCCCCCCAAATGATATGGGTTATAAACCGTAATACCATCCAGCATGATCAAATTTTGGTCTGGTGTACTGCCCCGGACGTAAAGAGCGCTGGAATAATCATTTAGTGTCTGCACCCCAGGGAGCAGCTGTACAGTACGAAAAAGATCGGGTTCGATAAAGGCTGGTGCAGACTGCAGGGTACGTAAATCGAGACTTATCCTACTGGGCTCTACCAACTGCCGCATTTTCTGCACTTCGCTAAAGACATCAACTGCTTCCCCTTCCAATACCGTTTGCTGCAATCGAAAATCGAGTCGGAGATTTTGACCGACTTCCATTTCGAATTCCTGAGTGACCATTGCGAAACCAATGATGGAAATAACTATTTCACCAGAGTCCGCTGGCACCCTGGTTAATACATAATAGCCATCCAGGTTTGTTATTCCACCAATGTTGCTATCCTTTATGAAGACGTTCGCATAAGAAAGGGGCTCGCCAGTAGCTTCATCACGGACAAAGCCGCTAATTGTTCCCGTTTCCTGGGCATAAACACAAAAAATAATAATGAAAGGTATATAACGGAATAGTTTCATCAAATTAGGCGCCGATATTACAAAATACTTGAATAAAAATTTTGCATAAATACAATTTATTCAGCAATGGATGCAAGTTGTTAACATTAATTATAATTATTAGAACGAAATCATGGTAATATATTCGACTATGAATCGGACTAAGGGGTAAAATTATTAGGCGTCATGATGTCGATTGGCTAAGGGTCCTGGCTCTGGGCCTGCTAATCATTTATCATATTAGTGTTGTTTTTCAGCCTTGGGCATATTACATCTATTTTATCCAAAGTGCACAACCAGTTGAAAGTATCTGGCAAGCAATGGGTCTAATCAATATCTGGCGTATCCCGCTGCTATTTATTATATCAGGAATGGGTGTATGTTTTGCCATACGCAGAAGGAATTGGAAAGAATTACTTAGGGACCGCGCAAAACGAATTTTACTGCCCCTTATTTTTGGTTCTTTTTTTATCGTTCCCATTAGTGGTTATTTGTATCAGGATTTTAATGACCTTGATCCTATCTATTATCCAAATGGGGGGCATTTGTGGTTTCTGGGTAATATTTTTTTCTATGTACTAATTTTGTCTCCAATTTTCTTTGCTTTTAAGAGAAACCCTGATAATGTTTTGTTCAGATGTTTAAAATGGGTATTGAAATTTCCTGCAACGCTATATTTATTTACGCTACCATTCATTTTAGAAGCAGTGCTAGTAGCTCCCCCACAAGGATATGCATCCTATGCTAATACACCTCATGGTTTTTGGCTGGGATTGCTGGCCTTTCTCACTGGTTTTGTTATTATATCTTTGGGTGGAATATTTTGGCATGCTGTGGAAAGAATTAAGGTCATTGCACTAAGCATAGCTATTCCTCTATACATCGTGCGGTTACTAGCATTTCAATTGGAAGGGCCCTTTTTTCTGACTGTGATCGAGTCCTGGAGCTGGCTATTTGCTGTTTTTGGATTTGGATCAACATATCTTAATCGGCCCAGCAGTACGCTGGTTTATTTGAGCAAAGCGGTATATCCAGTATATATTTTACATATGATTTTTTTAAACCTATCAGCATATCTAATACTACCCAAACCTCTAAGCATCAACATGGTTAGTTACGTTATGTACGTCGAGCCAAATAGCCCTGGACAACGAGCAGGACTAATCACGGGTGATCAGATTTCGAACCCCGAAGCGTTAAAATTTATAGATAATAGTAGCGCAGTTTTGAAAGTGACACGAAAGGACCTGAATATTGATTTAGAATTATCTCTGAAAGCCAAAGAATATTCGGGTATTCATTTATCACCTATACCCTACTTTATTCCTAAATATGAAAATTCAAATACATCTGTATTCAAAGGATTATTTTATTACATATTAGTGATTATACTCACTTTTTCAGGTTGTCTTCTAACCTACGAATATTTTGTGAAAAGGATTGGCTGGTTCAGGCCATTGTTTGGTGTAAAAAATATCTAAATCCTCTTAATTTTATAATAATCAATATTAAGATTTTTTAGCTTCATTAATATGAAGCGATTTCATTAATATTATTAACCTGATTAACACAACAATTAAATGGAAGCAAACAAAGTAAAAGGTTTAATAACCGCCGGGTTGGCAGTCTCTCACGTTGAAGTAGCAGACACTACCGGCACCGGTGATCATTTTAGTGCAGTGGTTGTAAGTGATGATTTTAAAGAATTATCACTGGTGGAACAGCACCAGCTAGTCTACAAAACACTTGGCAATTACCTGACTAAAGAAATTCATGCTTTGCAGCTTAAGACATTTACAAAATCAGCGTGGGAAAAAACAAATTCGGAGACATAACATGGAAATGAAAGAACAAATAATAAGTGATATAGAAACGAACCCAATTATATTGTACATGAAGGGAACCAAAGAAATGCCCATGTGCGGCTTTTCTAATTCCGTTGTACAGGTATTGAACCACTACGGTGTTGAATACAAGGATGTAAATGTACTCACTGACTCTATGATCCGGGTAACATTATCAGAACATTCAGGATGGCCCACTATTCCACAACTGTTTGTGAAAGGGAAACTAATCGGCGGAGCGGATATAACTATGGAATTACATAATAAAGGTGAATTGCTCGATATACTGGATATTACAACGGAAGATTAAATACATAGAAGTAAAAGCAATTGATCAAGATAAACTGATTCTATAGATTCGCCACCTCTTTTTCTTGGTTCAAAGAATTTATTGGCCCGTTCGTCTAGTGGTTAGGACTCCAGGTTTTCATCCTGGCAACAGGAGTTCGATTCTCCTACGGGCTACATGTAAGGCTCGGCTTTGGCCAAGCATTTGTTATATTTAACTTTTATCATGCCATTTCCTCTACACCCTGCCATTGTTCATTTTCCAATCGCATTAATTACTACAGCGCTAATCCTTCATGGAATTCAATTATGGAAGCCCAACTGGTTAGGAAGAGTTGTGGGATTGTGGCTAATGGGGTTAGCCACAATTTTTTCGATAGCAGCAGTCTTAACTGGGCAAAAAGAAGCTGCGAAAGCTGGTGAAATCGGTTACCCTACTGAAACACTTATACTTATTGAACGGCATGAAACTCTCGGTAATATTGTTGTTTGGGGCTCAATTTTATTTTTTGTTGGTTGGGTATATTTGTTTCTGAAATATGAGAATGACATACGGCTTGATAGATTGGCTCTAGCCTTTCTCTTATTATTATTTATGATTGTTACTATATCAGCATATACAGGTGGGCAATTGGTTTATATCCACGGGGTTGGCACACCATAGATTTTTTACTATTTAGATATATTGAAATCCCTCAGTATCTCGCGGCCATGATCTACCACTGATACTTCTGAATATATTTTCTTAACTGTTCCCTTTTCATTAATCAGGAAAGTCTTACGCAAGGGGAAAAAGGTTCCTTCAGTTCCATAAATCCTGGAAACGGATTTATCAGAATCTGACAGTAAATTGAAAGGTAGGTTATATTTTTTAATGAAACTCTGGTGCGCTTCTGCACTATCATAACTAATACCAAATACCACAATATCTTGATCCAGAAAACCATCATAAACGTCACGTATGCCACAAGCTTCTTTGGTACAGCCAGGCGTATCATCTTTAGGGTAGAAATAAATGACGACCTTTTTACCCCGGTAAGATGATAATGTGTGTTCATTGCCTTCTTGGTCTTTCAGGGTGAAATTGGGTGCCTCTTGCCCTTCAGTAAGATGCACTTCATTACTCTGTAACGAACAGCTAAACATGGTAATAGTGAAGATGATTATTTTTGATAGTATTTGTGTCATACCGATTAAAATTACAATTGCTTGATTAACTCCTAAACTTAAAAAAGATTTCCTATTCCTTTCCGATCAATATTCTAGGCAAGAATCTTAATGATATGAATGGAATTGATAGCATCCTGGATCAATTTGTCCACAGCAAGGTTTTCTTCCTCAGCTTCGACAAATTGTGTTTTTGCTTTTGTCGCTGGACTCCTTGGTAAGAATAGCGAACAGCAATCTTGATCAGGTAGAATGGAAATATCATAGGTACCATATCTTTTCGCCAAATTTATTATTTCTAACTTATCTAGTCCGATCAGTGGACGCAAAATCGGCATCGAACTTACCTCCCCGATAGCTGCAATATTATCTAATGTTTGCGAAGCAACCTGCCCAAGAGATTCTCCGGTAACTATGGCGCGAGCCTTTTCCTTATGGGCAATTATCTCTGCAATACGGAACATGAACCGACGGTAAAGTATTATCCTGTATTTTTCCTTAGTCTTTAGCAGTATCTCTTTCTGAATCGGTGTTAACGCTACCAGATAGAGGTGGATCCTCGTTTGGTAACGAGATAAAACCGTAATTATTTGTTTGACTTTTTCAATCGATTCTTCTGTTGTCATTGGTACGGAATGAAAGTGGACAAATGTAACTGCTGCTCCACGTTTCATAGTCAAAAGACTAGCAACTGGTGAATCAATCCCGCCAGAAAGTAATCCTACTGCCTTCCCATTTGCACCTGTTGGCAGACCGCCTGGCCCAGGTGTCTTTTCCGTATAAACATATACTGCACCCTGAACAATATCAATATAACAGGTGATGTCAGGATCCTTCAGTTGTACGGTTTTATCCATCTTACTCAAAATGAAAGCGCCCACATCCTCATTAACCTGCTGAGCAGTGAGGATAAATTGCTGATCAGGTCTCCTTGTTTTTATTTTAAATGTCTCAAATTCTTTATCCTGTAAAGCAGCTAAAGCCATTTCTCGAATAACTTTGATTTCCTGTGCCACATATTTGGCAAAAGCGAAATAAGCTATCCCAAATGTACTGGATAGTGCCTTGGTAATTTCTTTCCGGTTTGTTGTAAGATTATCATCTAATTCAATAATGATCCGCCCATATAGTCTTCGCACTGTGTATTTTTTATCAGGTATCGTTCTATTTAAGGCAGCTTTAATATTTTTCATGAGCCAGTTCTCAAAAAATCGGCGGTTGCCAAGTTTCAGACCTACCTCAGCATAATGACAGAGTATTGTATCAAATTTCATTTAACAATTTATATTGATTTACTAATCGAATATTTTCCATTCCTAAAGATGACAATTTAAATAGGATTGCAGGATTATGGGTTGGTGAAGAGATAAACATTCTATTTATATTGTGACCGGAGAAAAATCATGGAAACCAAGGATAAAACCAGAAAGATCAACCAATTCAATGCCAAAACAATGGTTGGTCATATTGGTATTGAAATTATGGAAGTTGGGGAAAATTATGTCAGCGGGCGTATGCCAGTTGATGAACGCACTACACAACCTTATGGCCTTTTGCATGGTGGCGCTTCTGTTGCCTTTGCGGAATCTTTAGGTAGCCTTGCGGGTAGCTTTCATGTGAATTTGGAAAAGGAAACTGTAGTAGGTATCGAAATTAATGCCAACCACCTAAAAAGTGTTCGTTCAGGATGGGTATACGGCAACGCAACTCCTGTGAAGATTGGCAAACGAATCCAAGTATGGAATATTAATATTACTAATGAGGAGGAAGAAGACGTTTGTATTAGCCGTTTAACCCTGGCCGTAGTAAAATCGAGAGAATTTAACAATTCTTTTACAAAGGAATAATTTATGAATGACAAAATAAAAAGTGTTATTACATGTGATCTAGATGGAAAGATTGAGACATTAAGTGAAGGGGCTCAAAAGTTATTTGGATATACTGAAGATGAGATGATTGGCAAAGGACGAGTTAGCGACTTTAGCCCTGGGCAAATAGTGCTTGGACATGTGGTTAATTGGTTAAATGAATCTGTAGAAAAAGGTGAGTGGGAAGGCAATACAGTATTTCTGCATAAAGATAATCACGAGATCCCTTGCCATATAAAGATCACACCAACTAAAGGTAAAGAAGGAGAACATATTGGCTATTGTGGAGTGACAACTCCATTAATAGATAAAACGCCCGATGAAGTCCGTCCAAATATCAGCCTGATGACAAAGATATTCACTTGGCTGGTTATTATGCGCCTGCCATTTCTAACAGCTACATTTGTCCCCTTACTGGTTGGCGCAGCAGTGGCAAACTTTTTGGATTATAATGTTAGCTGGGGATGGCTTGGATTAACTGTCTTAGGGGGATGCCTCCTCCACATCGGAACCAATACGGCAAACGATTATTTTGATCACACTAGTGGAACAGATGAAGCAAATTATAATTATATGGTTCCTTTTTCCGGCGGCAGCCGTAGTATCCAAATGGGCCTTATTTCATCCAAAGGCATGCTAACTGTTTCATTGGTCGCATTTGCTTTGAGCGCAGTTGTTGGTGTTCCCTTGATTCAAAAAGCAGGTATGGATGTATTATGGCTTGGTCTAATTGGATTCGCATCCGGATTTTTCTATACTGCACCGCCATTCAGATTCGCTTCGCGTAAAGGATTGGGTGAATTATTGATTGGATTGAATTTCGGACCCCTCATGGTAGCAGGTAGTGCTTTAGTGCAAACCGGTAAGATTCTTCCGGAAGCTTTACTAGCTGGAATACCAATCGGATTACTCGTAGCTGCAATTGTATATGTGAATGAATTTCCAGACCACGATGGAGATAAAGCCACTGGCAAGAATACGCTTATTGTAGTTTTTGGGCCCGAAAAAGCCAGGCTCGGTTATGTGTTTTTGGTCATCGGCGCGTTTGTCAGTATTATAGTAATGGCGCTCAATGGAACATTTCCAAAGCTTTCATTGATTGCGCTCCCAGCAGCTTATTTTGGTGTTCGAGCTATTAAGACCCTTTACAAATATTATAATGATAGGCTGTTGATCCCTGCAAATGCCGGTACGATCAACATGCATCTGGTAACAGGATTACTATTCTGTATTGGTATCTGGCTCGGTTAACCGCTGATTTTTCGCTATTAATATATAAGGATATATCTGATAGGATAAATACCTGCGCCTATTTCAGGTACATGATTTTTCGCGTTTGCTGGTAGCTAGGAGTCAACAGTTGTATAAAATAAACACCCGTTGGGAAATCAGTTGCATTCCATTGTAAATAATGAAACCCGGCCGGAAATGTAGCTGTGACTAAATCATCCACTTTTTCACCCAGGATATTATAAATAGAAATCTGGGTAAATTCTTTATCCTGTAGTGAAAAATTAATGGTAACAGCCGGATTAAAGGGGTTCGGATAGCACTTTTGAATCCCAGATCTGTCTGGAACAATTATTTCATCCAAGGATAGAGTAGTCAAATCGGATAGTGCACTATTTAACACAGCCAAAAAATCATTGCCAAAAGGTGGCATTATATAACCCCTGGCAGTATAAATAACCTCCATTTCATGATTAATCAAAACATGATGAGGAACAGTGCCCCTTGTAAACATTTCTCTTATATCAGACTGGCTATCATCAATTATGGGGTATGTAACACCAAATGATTTTTTCCAATTTTTACATTCTATTGTTTCTCTCCAACCATTGCCCACACCAATCGTAGCTAATCCTTCGTCTGTAAATTGATTCGTAATAGTTTGAGTATAAGCAGCTTCCAATTGGCAACTGCGACTTGTTGAATTAAAAAATACTAACCATACCACATGATAATTCCCGCCATTTTCTATACCATTATAATCATTGAGTGAAATGGTTTGATTCACATCTGGACACAATGATCCTGAAAAATCAGATACAGAATCACCTACCTTGTATATCTGGGCAGCCAAGGTCGATATTACCAGGGAAGTTGCTATTAAAATATTCTTCAAAACGTCTATTTTTCTTTGGAAATCAATTCAAGAATATAATGTTACACTAAATTTTAATTGAAAAAAACATATTTTTATAGACGGATTAGAACTAAAGCTCTAGCCGTATCGATAATGTTGGTGTCATACCAAGCATCACTATATCCGTAGTAATAAATGGATCAGTTGTAAGAGTATAGGATCTGTGACTGATATTCCGGCGATTAAAAACATTAAATATTGAAATACCAATATCCCAATTCTTAGCTAATAATTGAAGTGATCTTGTCATACTTAAATCAATACGATTTACTATTGGTAAGCGTTTACTATTCCTGGTGCCGGATTCTGCAACTAATGTATAATTTGCATTTTCATTTTCCCGTATCATCAGATTATTATTTGGAGTAAATACACGTCCAGATGAAATAAGGCCAGTTACAGTCATATTCCATGGCCCTAATGACCAAATAATTGCTGTTTTTAATTCATGGGTCCTATCATGATCAGCAAGGAAAGATCTCCCACCATTCAATTCTGGGAATTCACATTCTACGATTCCGTAATTATATGCCAGCCAGCCACGTAAATAACCATCTTTTTTACGTACCAATAATTCTAGTCCCCTTGCGGCACCGCTACCTTTGAAGACCAAAGTACTGGTTTCTTTTACGTAAGTATCAACTGGAAAAACAAATTGTGAAAAATCATTAATATTATCTATGACTTTATTATAAATGTCCAATCCTATAAATAAATGTGGTGTATCATATTCAATTCCTGTGCTTATTTGCTGTAAAGCCATAGGATCCGAATCATCATTAGGCAGCAGCCATACAAATTTGCTTCCATTAGTAATCAAATCATTACTAAACCTGTACAAAAATTGGTGTGCCCGACCTATTGATGCTTTGAAAAATAACTTTTCTGAAAAATGATAAAAAAGTGATAGTCTTGGATCAAAATAACTGACTTTACTTTTGCTGAACTGGGATGTGCGTAGACCAAATAGGATTTCTAAGCCTGGCGATAAAACCCATCGGTCTTGAAAATAACTTTCGAAAAGATTACCATTAATTGCATGATCAATAAAAATCACTGAATCGCCTAATTGCACTGAATATTTTGTTTTATATATTGTTGTGGATAATCCGGCTTCCAAGTCATGTTTTAAACCAATTTTCCTGGTTACATTTATTTTTGCAGTTTGATCTTCGATTTGATTATAATCCTCAGAAATGTATGCGGGAGTTTTTTCACTATTAATGATCCAGTAACTATCCAGGTCATGGTCACTATGGTATCTTGTCGTTGCCATAAACAGTTGTGTTTTTGTTGAATTGGACCAGCGACGCACCCAATGTGCGCCTATCCCTGTATTACCCCATATTGTTTTTTCGTCAACCATGACTTGCTCAATACCAACAGAATCAGATTCAAAATCGAAGTTTTTTTCCTCTCCTAAATAATCACTTCCTTCATAAATAGAAATTGAAATGATATCTCTATTACTTGGTAAATAAGTAAACTTCCCATTAATATCATAAAAATAGAAATTGGGTAGATATTCAGATTGATATGTAACTGTATCTGGCCGCAATTCAGAACCAATATTTAATCCTGAACCTGAAGTAAGAAAATCATGAATATTATCATATAGTTTCGTTTGATATTGATCAGTAAATGATCGACGGGCTGATAAAATGAAACTGCTTCGTTTTGATAACGGCTGTTCATAAGTAATCCCGGCACTTAGCATATTTGTGAAGAGGTCTATTTTCTGCTGTTTTGTACTGCCTGATTTTCCAGTTATATCAATAATACTACCAACACGTCCACCATATTTCGCCGGAAAACCCCCTTTATACACCTGAACATCTTTCACTATTTTAGAATTAATTGCACTGAAGAAACCGAAAAAATGATCAACCTGGTAAATAGACATACCATCGAGAATAATTTGATTTTGATCCGGTGTTCCGCCACGGATATATAAACCAGCAAACCCAGTATTTCCCATTTGAATTCCCGGCAATAACTGCAATGATCTAAATATATCCGTCTCACCAATATTTGGTAGATTATCTATGTGACGCGGTGAGAAGGCTAATTGCCCCGTACCTGATGATCGTTGCAAGAATTCCAGTTGTTCTCCATATATATTCACTGTTTTCGAACCAAGTATTTTCGGAAATAGTTCAATCCTGACAACGTCAAGTCTGTTGGTGTTTACATACTCCACTGGTTCATACCCGATATAAGATATTATTAATGTATCAGCTGATTCCACGGTGCCAGTCAGCGTGAAAAACCCATATTGATCACTGATAGAACCACGAAAGGTGTTCTTTACTATTATATTCGCGTGAGGGATAAACTCGCCGGTATGTCCGTCCAGGATATAACCACTAATTAACCGTCCAGCAAAATCTTTCCTTTTATGTACAATAATGTACTGGGATTGATTCCTTTTCAATTCCAGATCACTATTTTCTAATAGCGCGCTTATGGCCTCTTCTGGAGAACAATTATTACATGAACCGGTTGTATAAACTCCATTAACTATCTGATCTCTATAAACTATATTTAGTTCATAGTTATTTACGAGCGTATCGAGCGCTACTTTTAACGGCACATCTCGATATTTAAACTGGATATTATAATTTTGACTATGTGTGGGGGTGACGGAAAGAAATAGCAGCGCTATTCCCGAAGAGAAAAACTTTTTAGTAGAAGATGTAAGTTTCCTTTTCAAATCTATAAGATCGCTTGGATAAGATGGCTAGCGTGGTTAATACGCCATCCAAATCTACCGCATTGATCACACCTGTGATAGAAATATCATGCAATTGATCACTGGCAAGTTCAATATTTACATCAAATTTACGCTCAATTTTAGCACATACGATCTCAAGATTTGTCTTGTTAAGTATCAATTTATCATGTATCCAGCCGGGATACTCTGGGTGCGGTAACAACTGTGGAATAGGGTCGTTGTTATTTGAATAATGGCCCGCTTTCACTACTACTTTATCAGATTTAGACTTATCTTGCTTAGGGATAAAAGAAATTGTCCCTTCATTCACTACAACTTCTACATTCTCATTTCTAGCGTGAACATTGAATTTTGTACCTAAAACTGTAACTGTACCATATTGCGTATTCACCGTAAATGGGTAATCCCCCTTTACAACCTTGAAGTAACCTTCACCACTTAGGTTAACAATACGGGTTTCAGAATTAAATTTTCTTTTATATTTCAGCGAGCTCTCAGCATTTAATCTCACGCTTGTTCCATCTGTCAAATTGATTTCAGTCTGTCCACCTCGCGTTGTAGAAACAGTTATGTAGGTAGCCAAATCATAAATTTTAGGACCTGTTAAGAACACAATGATTATTAATGAAAAAGCAAAAGCCAAGCGGGGTTGGATGGGGAAATAATTATTACGATGCTTAACTCGAGCAGACGTTAGATCTTCCATATCCAGGCGCTGTTCCAAGCGCATCCAAGCATCCCCAGTATTTGGACCCATCGGGGTATTTAGCTGTTCACTAGCTTCCCAGATTTTTTTCAAGTCATTTGGTAGTTTTTTATCGAATGAACTCAATTTTTATGTCTAATTAAATTGGATTGAATAGTTTTTTCTATTTACATGAGTATAACGGTCTAATTGCATATATTACTTACAAATAATCCTTGAGCTTAACGCGCAAAATTTTCAGAGCTCGATAAAGCTGATTTTCAACAGTTCTACGGGAAAGACCTAATGTATCAGCTATATCCTGATTGACCAGGCCATTTACTCGACTAAGGATAAATATTTCCCTGCACTTATCTGGTAAATGTTCATTTACCACATTTTGAATTTCCGACTCTAATGATTCTTTATCGTGCCGGACAGCGGGATTATCAAGCTGAGACGGAGTCGGTTCAGGAATTGTATCTTTGTGTCGGATCTTCACATTTTCATGACGAAAGAAATCAAGACAAAGATTATTGCTTATTTTGGCAATATAGGAAAAAAAGGATTCTTTTGGTTTTAGAGAAGTTTTATGCTTCCAAACCCGTAGAAATGTATCTTGAACGATATCATCTGCTATTGCTTCATCTTTCACCCGGTAGACTATAAAATTAAATAACGATTGGTGATATTTTGTAAACAGGTCCCTAAACGCATCTCGATCAGATTCCCTTAACCGGGTAAGCAATTCTTGATCTTTTTGTGCCATACTTATGAATTATTACTACAATATAGATGAATTTACAATGATCGATGTCAAGATATAATCACCCAGCTAACTAATATTAAAATAAAAAATAAACAAAAAACGGACATGGAATGCCCATGTCCGTTTATCGCATGGCTCCGGAGGAGGGACTCGAACCCCCGACCTGGTGGTTAACAGCCACTCGCTCTACCAACTGAGCTACTCCGGAATTGGTGATTTAAAAAAATAAGCGCGGCAAATTTAGACTAATTTAAACTTCGTTCAAATTGCTACATTTCCTTTTCGGCAATTAAGGACCTTCCTTCATCAAAAAGACCATGATCCAGGTGATCCTTGTTTATATATACAATACCTTCCTCATCATGCGGTTCACCGTATTCTGAATGGATAGACTTTAAGCCTCCCAACCATTTTCGTTTATCTGAGAGGTATACAAGATCACCAACTTTAGCTCCCATTTGCGAAAGATCATTATTAGAAAACAATACTTTATCAATATCATTGTCCAGTAGTTTAAAATGTACTTCTACTTTTTCTCCTATTAATTCATTCGGAGTTGAACCTTTAAATGCTTCCTTTGCAGCAGCAATAGACCAAACAGTAAAACCATTTGTACCCAATTCTTCATCATAATGTCCAAAATAGGTAACAATCAATGGTACAAACAAGATAACGATAACAGGATAGAATAATTCAAACATAGTTACACCAAAAACAACCAGGAAAAATGCGAATGTGGCAAATATAGTTATCAGTACCATAATCAGCTGTCCATTATTAGTATTTCTTATCCAATTAATAAACCAGTTTTGAAGACTAGATGTGTATGTTACAAAGACACCAACACCTATACATACAACCAGATTATATAAAGCCCGAATATAGGAATAGGGACGATTAGGGTTCATTTCAATACCATGATCAAATGGGGCAATAAATATCTCTGGGTACCTAGCCCCTAAAATCATAAGTGCCACCCCTCCCAAAAATGTGGTGATAACACCTGCTGGTGAAAATCTCTTCCAGAACACACCCATAAATATTGCTACAACCAATGGTGGTGTGAGAGTTGAATGAAAATACCCATGTGCCTCATAGACAGTAGGGAATTGTACAAAAGCTAATACAGATAACACGCCTGCTACTGTGATGGCAATCGATGTCAACCTAGCAGCAAAAAGTTCAGATTTTTCTTTTGCTTTTTTGTCATCATGACTTTTTTGAAAATATTTCATTAATGGACGATAAACATCATTTACAAATATAGCTGCTGTAGCATTGATTAGCGTATCCACTGTAGACATCAACGCGGCTGTAAGTGCAGCCATAACAAAACCAAATACACCTGGGCTTGTAACAATACTAGCCACAACAACAAAGATTTCATCAGGACTAGTATTGGGACTTATAATATCGGGACTCATAGCAGATATTGCCTTCCCTAACCAACCTGCGTTTCCTACCACAATAGCCGATAATGGTAATACTAATAAAATATTTACGGCTGCTGCTTTGCGGCCTTCGTTCACATTTTTGCAGGCCATAAATCTCATTAGTAAACCTTGATTCATAAAAAGAAACCCAACTGAACCCGCTACAGCATCCTGCCAGAATATTCCGACAAAATTAAAACTGGATGGCTCATTGAAATTCGCTAGGGGTAGCTTCCATGCAGTAGGTAAAAGATCCCAAAATGCCTCACCACCCCCTACATAAGCGATACCAATAGCGAATAGCATAAAACCTGCAAATAACAGAATAAATCCCTGCAGAAGATCTGTAAATATGACTGCGGTTTGACCCCCAAATGTGATGTACGCACCTGTAATAATAGCTATCACAACAATAGCGCGCATCAGTGTAACATCCAGGGTAATTCCAAAAATATGAAATGCCTCTGGCAACATCGGAATAACTGCTTTACCCAGTGTTAAAAAGCCAATGCCAATATACCCAATCATATAGAGTAGAAGCAGTACAGTAGCTAGAAATCTTGCTGATGGATTAAATCTTTTTTCAAAATATTCAGGAATTGAGCGCACTTTGGAATAGACAATGATCGGTAACCAGCCAAACATGAAAAAAGGAACGAAGAACCAATCGTTCAGATACGTCATAGATGAACTGAAACCATGTTCAAACCCTTTGGCTGAATATTTTACAAAACTATGACTTCCTACACCAGTGGCTACTATCGACATAGTGATAAGCCACCAGCTAAACCGCCGACCGCCAAAAAAGAAATCAGACGTATCCTTTGTATACCGGCCAAAATATGTACCGAACAGCATGATAGTCAAAAAATAAACGACCATTACGATCCAGTCTGTAGAAGTGCCAATATTATGGAAAGTTTCCATAGTCTACCGCAAAGCAAAGATTGTTAATAAACCATGAACTGCCATAAACCAGGCATAGCCAAAAAAGAAAACTTTCATCCACATACGATGATGGGGTTTTTTTAAATCAATTGCACCAGCACGCCAAACAATATAAACACCAGAAAAAAAGAATATTCCGCCTATACCATATAGGTATATAAATGGTAACCAGGAATGAGAAAAATACTCCATTATCTATTTTTCATGAGTAGATCAAAGGGCAGTTTCAACTCATCGTAGGTTTCCTGTAAACCCTGTACCTGAACTTTCGTCTTACCAACTACAGGCATAAAGTTTGTATCTCCATTCCACCGAGGTACTACATGAAAATGAATATGATCAACAATACCAGCACCACCAGCGACACCGATATTGGAACCAAAATTGAATCCTTCGGCATTAATATTTTTTTTCATAATGGTCATGGCTCTATCTGCAAACCACATTATTTCATTTAGTGATCTTTGCTCAAGATTGTTTGTGGTTCCCACATGTTTATAGGGAGCTATCATCAAATGAGCATTATTATAGGGAAATAAATTCATTAGGACAAATGATTGATCTCCTCTGGCAAGAATCAATGATTCTCTGTCATCCTCACCTTTTGGTTTTTTACAAAAAATACAACCTTTTTCCTTATCCCCTCTGATATATTCCATTCGCCATGGCGCCCAAAGATGATCCATCATTAATCTTTATCATTATCGGATTGAGACTTTGCAAGAAATCGTTTCTGCAGTTCTTGGGGCAGGTATTCATAATGACTAAAGCTTTCAGAGTGGATGCCTCGTCCACCAGTTAATGAGCGAATTGTTGTGGAATAATGATATAATTCTGATTGCGGTATTTGAGCCTTTATAACTTGGAAACTTCCTTCCGTGTCCATACCCATAATTTTCCCTCTACGGCTGGATACATCTCCCATGACATCACCCATGAAATTTTCAGGTATACGTACCTCTACATCCATGATTGGTTCAAGAAGGCATGGTTGTGCACCGTTAAAAGCTTCTTTAAAGGCTCCTTTTCCAGCAATTTGAAAGGCAATGTCCTTAGAGTCAACTGGATGCTGTTTACCATCATAAAATTCTACTTTTATATCCACGACTCTGTAACCAGCTAGAATACCATCAACGCAAGCAGCATTTACTCCTTTTTCCACAGAAGTAACAAATACACGATCTACATTCTGTCCAACAAGGGATGAAATGAATTCTACTCCTTCGCCCCGTTCTTTGGGTTCAATTCGCATCCAAACTTCTGCAAATTGTCCTGCGCCTCCAGATTGTTTCTTATGTCGATACTTTGATTTACCTTTTCCTCTGATTGTTTCTCTAAATGGAATGCGCGGTTTAAATGTATTTACATTAAGGTTAAACCTACGCTGTAGTCGCTGGATGGAAACTTGCAAATGTAGTTCACCTTGCCCCGATATAACCGTTTGATGCAATTCAGAATCAACGTGATAAACAAAAGTAGGATCTTCTTCGTGAAGGGTAGAGAGACCAACAGCTAATTTCTCTTCATCACCTTTGGCCTTTGGGGTAATGCCCATATGAATATTAGACTTTGGCAATGCTACACCATCCATTACCACTCGAAATTTCTGTGAGGAAAGAGTATTGCCAGTATGCGTGTGTTTTAATTTTACAACGGCCCCAATATCACCAGCATTCAAGTTATTAACACTTATACGATTCTTTCCGTTCAGCAAAAACATCTGGCCAAAACGTTCCGATTTACTCCTAGATGTATTCAGTATATCCATCCCCGCAAAAACACTTCCAGAATAAACACGGAAAAAAGACAAATCACCGACGTGCGCTTCACTGATGGTTTTAAAGACATATACTACTGGTTCTTTCCCATCTAACGCGACCGATACTTCTTCATCGGAATTAGATTTTTTCGCAACTACAGTTCCTCGATCAACTGGTGAAGAACCGTATTTAGATATGAATGTCATCAATCTAGAGACACCTACATTGACAGCAGCCGAAGTGCAAAATAATGGTATGAAACTTTGACTTTGAATAGCTTGGTGAATTCCGCTGCGCATTTCTTCTTCCGATAGATTGCCTTGGTCAAAAAACTTCTCCAGAAGAGTGTCATCCGATTCAGCAACAAATTCGATCAATTCTTGATGCAGTTCCTCTACACGATTCTGCCATTCTTCAGGCAAATCAGATTCCGTATATTTCCCGCTACCGTCCGTATGGTAGGTTATTAATTCGCTCCGTAATACATCTACTATTTGATTGAATCCAGGACCAGCATTTACAGGCAACTGCATAGGAAATACATTTTTCCCAAAATGATCTTTTGTCTGTTGGACAATTTCATCAAATTTTGAGTGTTCCCGATCCAAGCCATTAACAACCAAAACCTTTGGAATATTATTTTTTGTGGCATACGACCACACTTGTTCTGATCCTACTTCAACACCATTCGCGGCATGCAGTAGAACGACAGCCATATCTACCACAGCAAGCGAACTAATTGCTTCACCGATGAAGTCTAAATAGCCAGGTGTATCGATAAAGTTGAACTTCTTTTCCATCCACTCTAGATGTAGCGGTGATGAATGAATTGATATTTGTCGTTCATGTTCATCATGATGATAATCTGATATAGTATTTTGGGCCTCAATTGATCCCATACGGTTGATTTCTCCGGCGCAGGAAAGCATTGCTTCACAAAGTACTGTTTTACCAGCTGCACCATGTCCTACAACCGCGAAATTTCGTATGTCCCCTGACGTAAATTCTTTCATTGTTTCCTCAGATTATTATTCTAAAAAAGGGTAAGAATTGTAATTTAACTGCCTTTACAAATCAAGTGATTTCATGAATTATTAATACAGATCTATTCACTTTCAGAACTCTCAATATAAAATCGTAATGCAGGGACTAAATACACATCTGCAAGATTTATTTTACCAAATTCCCTTGCTAGTATTTTTAGGCGCTGTTCCAATGGTTTCCGTTTATTGACCACAATAAAATTTTCTTCTCTTACTAAACATGAGCCACCAGAAAAATCACCCTTATCTTGCACAAGTTTAATATTAAGCCGCTCCGCCAATTCTTCAAACATAACGATTAATTCTTCAGGTCTTGAATCCATTTCTATAACAAATTTTCTTTCTTATCATCCTGCAGGTATTTTACCACATTTTTTACCTCTTCAACTCTATCCTTAGCAACAACGAGTGTAGCATCATCCGTTGTGATAACTACTACATTATCTAGACCAAGCAGAGCAATAAACTGCCCATTAGATTGTACAAAGTTATTTCTCCCTTCGATTATAAGGGCATCCCCGCGAATTGTATTCCCATCCTTGTTCTTTGGACTAATATCATGAATAATATTCCATGAACCTAGATCACTCCAATCAAATTTTGCTTTGACAACAATAATATTCTTTGCTTTTTCCATAAGCCCGTAATCAATGGATTCCGGTGTAATATTAGTCCAGATGTCATCAAAACTAACACCTTTATCAATCCGTTTACTGATTTTACTTATTTGATCGTTTAATTCTGGCATATGGCTTTTGATATTTTCCATGAAAGTAGTAATACTCCAAATAAAGATGCCTCCATTCCATAGGAAATCCTTACTTCTCAAAAATCTCTTGGCGAGATCCAAGTGTGGTTTCTCTGCAAATGCTTTTACACTGTAGGCATTCATGTATTCCATTTCACTATCAGATTTATATTGTATATAACCATAAGCAGTAGAGGGAAACGTTGGTTGAATACCTATAGTCACCAGACTATTATCCTTTTTGGCCAAAAACGAAGCAGTGTTTATCGCTTTCTCAAATTCTTTATATCCAACAATAAGATGATCAGCTGGAAAAACTCCCATAATACTATTCTTTTTCCGTTTAGCTATATGTAGTGCCGCCAAACCTATACAGGGAGCCGTATTTTTACCTTCTGGCTCAACAATAATATTTTCAGCAGGCACACCATTTACATGTTTTCTAATACTATCAGCCAAGTCGGCCCGCGTAACAATTAGGATATCCTCTACATTATGTAATTTTCGCAAACGGTCTATAGTCATCTGCAGCATTGATTTTTCGCTCAGAATATTGAGCATCTGTTTTGGTCTACTCTTTCGGCTATATGGCCAGAACCTAGTACCGCTGCCACCGGCCATAATTACACAGTACATTTTTAATATAACTCCTGAATATTTAATGATGGCATCTCAATATCCCAGTTATTTCGTATTTCAATGGTGTCAGGCATTACATAAAACCATTCTGCTGGCGTAAGAGGGTTTGCTGTACCAGTCGTATACGTATTGTCATTATTTCTATCAGAAAAAAGAGTTAAAGTATATCTGCCCTCTCGAATCTGGTTAAATTCTATTCGTGCGGGTGAATTTACGAAAGATAGATTTTTTTGTTCTGGATTTTCAATAGAATGTAATACCGCCATTAGAAGTGAGTCTATCTGCCCCGCAATTGGCATATAAAGACCTCCGTAACCCTGATAGTCTGTGGTTTTTATATTGACTGTAATTACGGAGTCTTCCAACATTTTTCCCACATTTTTCAATGTATCACTTGCAAATATTTTTAAGGTATAATTTATTCTTGGTTCCCAATTATTTCGGGGTAAGATGTTTACCCACATTGGATTAATATGAACTATTTTTTCACTAACGCTGATTGTGTCATTTTTGTACAACTTATACTCTAGCCCCCACTTGGGTATAGGTTCCGAAAATTTTAATTCCAGATATAATGAATCTTTATTAGTGGTTGGTGTAATCGTTACCGCTTTTTTAGGTTCAGTCAACTTTATGTAATTTTTATCATCATGCGGCACGGCCACATAAACTGATGCGGAATCTAAAAATACAATATCATTGATAAATATATTCTCAATCTTGATCCTTATTTTATTTGAAATAGAGGATTTATCTGACCTAATTAAAATCAAAGAATTTGAATTTACAGGATCGTGAAAACTAACCAGTGATTCGGTTGATCCATCATCATAACTAAGTATTACGGAATAATTTTTATGCAAACCATTTAATGAACGACTGAAAACTATTCTACCCCAATTATTAGCATTCCATTCCCCTCTTTGTAATCTTAACTGGGGTTCTTCTCTCTTCGTAACCACGTTTACATGAGTAATTGATTGGTCCTGATAAAGCGCAATAATTTTCTTCCAAAAAAGTCCATACTGCATTCTGCGGGTATCAAGCGCTAATCCAGCCGCACTTCTATCCAAAGCTAATAACAAATAATTTCCTGCAGATAAGAATTGAAAATTGTACTCCCCTTTATTTGAAACATCAGTGAAATAATTTGGCCTAGTCTGGAAAATGTTTTCCAGACTATCTTGCTCAATTATACGCCAAAGGTGCACTGACATTGGTCCCTCACCCCACACAACGCCAGAGATCGCACCGTTATCAATTTTATCTCCAGTACTATAGGCTAAAAAAATCGCTTCAGCCATTTCCACGCCATGTTCATCTTTAATATTCCGACTTAGATTTATTACATAAGTCTGATCTTCTTCCAGGTTATCTGGAAAATCAACTGTAAGATATGTTCCATGGGTATTTATTAATATCTCATCTTCAATATTTGGGAAAATGCGAATACCCTTTTCAATGCTGGATTCATCTATATACTCTGAAAATTCTAACCGGATCTGCTCACCTTTATATTGTAAGGTTCCGCTTGGTGGTTCTGCGTAGACTAGTAGCGGAGGTGTTATATCCTTTGGTCCGCCGCTAGGCGGTTTAATAACTGCGCAGGATCCAATAAAAAACAAAATGATAATGGATACTAATCCACCGAAGAAAGGATACAATAAATTACGTACCCAACTCATATTGGCTTCAAATTTACAGGAATTTCTTCCTGATATGTCATATTCGTTTCAGAAATATGAGTAGTTATACACCATACCTGTACACCAGCCTGATGGGCATTAAACAATGCTTTTCCAAATTTTGGATCACGTTCCCACATAGGTTGAAAGGAATTTGCATCAGATCGCTGCACCACAAAAAGAATCCCTGCTTGAAAACCAGTTTCTACCAAAGCCTGCAATGCTTGTGCATGCCGTTTTCCTCTATCAGTCACTGCATCAGGAAATTCGGCAATCCCATTTTCAACATAAGTCACTGATTTAACTTCCAAATAAAATGGGACACCAAATTTGTCTTTCAATAAAAAGTCAAAACGATGATTACCATGCACAATTTCTGGTTTTACTAATTCAAAATCCTTCAGAAACGATAATATCCTCAAATTAATACATTCTTTTACAAATTGATTGGGTAATGCAGAAACAAGTGAAACCAGTTCCCCATTATATTTAGCTAGAATTGTACTATAATTTGTTACGCGATGTTCAGATGCTATTGCTTTCCGTAAATATAATTCTCTCCCTGGTGTAAGTATTTCTCGCAAACGACCAGGGTCAGGCAAATGACTTTTAACAAATTTATTTCCTACTTTAACTATTGTTACAAATCTATTAGGTCGCTCAATAAAGCTGCCCTTAATCAATGGTCCTGTGATTTTCATATACACAATTTCTATGTTTTTTATCAATAAAACTAGAGTACGAGTAATTCGAATAATTCTAATTAATTACGTAAATTTGGGTAGTTAATTATCATGTTATTTGTATATCCCTATATAAAATATTTAGCCAGTTATAAACCCGGTTCAGGGATAGATGATGAAAAGCGATATAAGGGGCTGGATAAGAAGGCACGATGTCCAATATTTTAAGTACCTTTTTATTGGGTGATGATGAAATTTTGGCCTTTGCAAAAGTAGCAGATAATAAAAATTATTATTTATCCTGGAATCAATGATTATTGACCCTGAAAATTCATCTTTCCAAGATAATCATAAAATTATGATTGGCTCAATATTACCGCGACCAATTGCATTTGTTTCCACCCAATCCAAAGATCGAAACTACAATTTGGCACCGTTTTCCTATTTTAATGGTATCTGTTCTAATCCTCCTTCAATTATGTTTGCAGCTGGTCGCCGTGGATATGATGGTAACACAAAAGATACGCTGAATAATATTGAGTCCACCGGCGAATTTGTAATCAATATTGTTTCAGAAGATTTTGCAGAACAGATGGTGGCTTGTGCCACTGATTTCGAACCAGAGATAAATGAATTCACCATTTCTGGCCTAACACCAGAAACATGTAAAAAAATTTCACCACCCCGCGTACAGGAAGCACGGATTAGTTATGAATGTAAATTGAACCGGATTGTATCTGTTGGTAATGAAGGACCGGGGGGCGGTTTCGTGGTGATAGGCACAGTTGTACTTTTTCACATTGATGATGAAGTATACGATGATGGACGTATCAATCTGGATAAATTAAATCCCGTTGGGCGCCTGGCGGGACACACCTATTCAAGAACAAAAGATACGTTTGAAATAATAAGAAAAATCAAACCGGATTAGACCCAAACTATGTCTGAAGCACTTTCAGACCGAATTTACCAGGCTCAATGCATGGGTAATATTGAACCGATCGAATTCATGGTGCCTTACCCTAATATTTATTCATTAATAGAGGGAGAAAATATCAAGTATGACCATCGGGTTTTATTTACCGATTATAACCTAACTAATAAGGATTTTCTTCGGCTGGTTCACCAAGGTGCAAATTGGTTAAGAGAAAATGGCCTACAGGCAAAAGAAAGGGTATTTATCCATGATTTAGAATATCCAATGGCCGAAATAATTTCTTTCAGTATTTGGGCATATGGTGCAACAGTTATTCTTGCAAGTTCAACCTCGAAGCAAAAAGATTTAAGCAAAATTAAACCTTCATTCGTAGTTAACGCAACTAATTGCCCATCTATAGAATCGCTGACAAACTATTCAACGGAATTCATGCCCACTTTCAGGCCTGCATTGCATCATGAAGCTTTAATATATTGCGTTGCAGATAAAATAATTCAGCTTAGTCACTATAATCTTTTGGTAAATACGAATGGATTGCAAAAATACTTAGGGTTAAATAGAGATGATACATTCCTTGTCAAACTTGCGCCAGAATCAACAGCCTGGGCAGTGCTACAACTTCTATTACCTTTGTATGCGGCAGCTTCTATTACAAATATTAATCCAAAAATAATTTTAGGGATGGAAGGTCAGTTTGATAATTCGGATTATATTATTAAAATGGACTGGACTAAAATTTCTAAAGACAATAATATTATTTTTATTCTTCCCGAAAATACAGCTGTGTTATGCATTGGGGATAAGCCGATACACATGACAGCCATTGAAAAACAAAACGAAATAATGAAAATTAATGGTCATTCTGTTATGATGGGTTATATGAACAAAAATAATAATGAAGATGTATTTCGCAAAAACGGAATGATGATAAAAAGAACTTAATCTAAATGATCTTCGATGTATTGCAGCATTTTTGTTTGGATACTTAGATATCCTAATCTCGTTTCTATATTTATAAAGCGTACACCCTTTCGAGCAACGAACCAGGATAGTGATCCATTGTCTTTTTTCGGCTGTATATCTTGTAAAACAACATTATAAGGAGATTTAGACAATATATTATAATCATCTCGATTCGTACATATAAAAAAATTATGGTGATGGGGATGCTCACTATTTTTCAGTGATACTTCTGTGCTTAAAGGGATTTCTTGATCTATAGAATAATCACGAATATTATTATGTAAAGCAATTAATAATCCTCCATTTGGAGGTGCGATTTTATCAAAAAATTTTTCTTTATCATTAGCAATTAAATTAACCGTTTTATCAACGGCCAATTTTGAAATTTTATCATTGAATTTAATCAAACTTTTCTCCGATCCTTCTTTCGAAAATATTCGATTAGGGTCCATTAAATAACCATTAATAAAAACTTCCCGCTCACCATTTTCGATAAGGAAAGCTGTGCCATAGTTATCTTTTAAATGACGTTTTAGTAATATTGAAGCAGTTTTTTCATCACCATGGATCCATATGAAACGTCGATTAGATTCACCGTTTTTTATTACCTTGAACTGAACCCCAGCTATATCAACATATTCCAAGGCCAAATCATTACTATGAATATTGAAAGTAAATAAAAATCCGGTGAAAAAAATAAAATATTGATATTTCATTATACTTTATAATTAACAGGTTAGATATTACTTAATACCGCCTTTGATATCTGTATATCCTGCACTGCCACACCAGTCAGATCTGCTACTGTAAGCTCAGAACTCGTTGTCCTTCCTTTCCGAGCCCCATTAATAATCTCGCCCAATTCTATAATAGAATCCATGGATACTATTTTGTTTTTTATTGCATGATAAATTTCGCCACGCACTTCGCACTGTGATCTGCTATCTGCAATAATCAAGTCTGCTTTAGATAAAATAGTAGAATCTAGTTCTTGTTTATTGGGAGTATCAGAACCCATTGCAGTAATGTGAATTTTTCCTTTAATCTGGTCCTTTATAATTAGGGGTTTTTCACTGGCAGTACAAGTAACAATCAAGTTGCATTTATCAGTTACTTGATCCAGCGCCATGGTTGTTTCAATAATAAAACCGGAATTGGCCATGCTAGTCCTATATTGATCCAGTGCTGATTTACTTCGACCCCATACAATTGCGTTTCGGCAATCTGTGACACTTTTCAGATATTCCAATTGCATTCGAGCTTGTACACCTGTTCCAATTATTCCAATTGCTTGAATATTTTTTGGAGCAAGGTATTTTGCACAAATAGCACCGGCCACTGCAGTACGAACATCGGTTAGATAACCTTCATCATGTAAAAGACCAATTGGTGTACCATTTTTTTGATCAAACACCACCATCATTCCTTGTCCATTTGATAAACCAAGAAGTTTGTTTTGGTAAAATCCGGATGCAATTTTGATCACATACACATCATCATCCCGGATGTATCCATATTTTATATGTACATCGCCAGGAGGATCCTCAAAATTTAATTCTCCAACAGGTGGGACTACCACTTCACCATTGGAATAAGCGCTGAACCCGGCTTCAATTTCTTGCATAAGGTCTATCTTGGGAAGTACCGCCTTTATTTCATCCAGCGTTATAATTCTCATGCCAATACTTTCCGTAATGTATTGGCACTAATATTTCCTCCGCATATAACAATAACAACAGTTTTACCATTTAATTCAGTCTTTTTTTTCATCAAAGCAGCAATTGCTGCGCCAGCTGACCCCTCAATCAATTGGTGGTGATCTTCCAGCCCATTACGAATACCAGCTGCAATTTCATCCTCAGTTAGCAAAACAAAATCACCTATAATTTTTTTACATATTTCAAACGTAATCGAATTTTCTTCAATCCCGCCAGCCGTTCCATCAGATAATGTTGGTTTTGATGGCAAGTCTAAAATAATCCCGGCTTGCAAGGATTCATACATAACACAGGAATTTTTTGGGGAACAACCGATCATTTCAACCTTTGGTTGCACTGTTTTCAAATATCCACCTATTCCTGATATCAGACCGCCACCACCAACAGCAACTATGACCGCATCAATATTTCTCAAAACCTTGTCTAGCTCTACACCCATCGTACCTTGCCCTGCAACAATTATAGGATCATTATAAGGGGATATGTATGTCGCACCTGTGCTTGCAGAAATTTCTTGGGCACGCTGTTCTGCTTCAAGACAATCACTGCCATAATACTCAATGGTGCCACCCAGATTTTTAATATTCTCTACTTTATTGGGTGCTATATTTTCAGGTACGATTATACTGCCGTTTATACCTAAAATTTTCATGCCAAGCGAAACTGCGGATCCATGATTCCCTGTTGAGGCAGTTACAACACCTTTTTTTCTTTGTTTTTCATTGAGGGAAGTCATTTTACTAATGGCGCCGCGAAATTTAAACGAACCTGTTTTTTGAATGTTATCCAGCTTTAGATAAACATCACCATCAATTATATTACTAAGTGATGGTGAATGGTCTAAAGGTGTCTTACGAATTATATTTTTTGAACGGCTGTATGCAGCCTTTACGTCATCAGGGAAAGTGATCATAAAGCCTTAAACACACGATCAATTCTATCCAATGCAATAATTAGGTCATCCTGCTTTGCACCATATCCAAAGCGAAGATATTGATCCATGCCATACCAGTCTCCAGCAACAAGCATTACGCTCACCTCGTCCCGTACTTTTTCCACCAGTTTGGTTGAGTTTATATCGAATTCATAGTGAACAAAGGCCATCGCACCTGCATGCGGGGGAATGAACCGGAATCTACCTGGATAGTTATCCAACCATTTTTGGAATAGGTCGAGGTTATTCTTTAAGGCGGTTTGTGTTGCAGTAAGAAATTTTTTCCTGTTATTTTGCTGGAGCACATGGGTCGCGATTAAATCGCTTAATCTACCTATAGCAATGGATGTATAATCATGGGTCTCCCAAGCGTCTTGAATATAATCCTCATTGGAAACTGACCAGCCTAATCTCAAGCCCGGCAAACCATACGCTTTTGATAATCCACAATTGACAATTGCCTTATCGTAGTCAATATCCCAGAAAGATGTACATTCCTCACCAGATAATTCCGCGCCACGATACACTTCATCTACTAAAAGCCATGCACCTGCCTGACGAGCTATATCACCAATTTCAATAACCATATCCTTTGACAACACTGACCCGGTGGGATTATTGGGATTACAAATACAGATCATTTTTGTTTTACTTGAGACCAGGTTCTTGATTTCATCCAATTGGGGTTTCCAATTTAAGGATTCGTGCAAGTAAAATGGCTTTACATCAACACCAAGCCCTCTGGCAAATCCTTGAATTTGTAAATAATTAGGGACCATATATATCATTTCATCACCTGGCTCTAACAGTGTTAGACAGGCAACCATATTTGCTTCTGCAGATCCATTAAAAACCTGAACATTCTCTGGATTGGCTTTGTCATAAATATCAGCAATTGCTTTACGCAGACCTAGGGACCCTTCTGTAAAACCATAAGTCAGCTCGGTATTATTTATCTTATCAACAAATTTTTTATCAAACAGCGAATTTAATGAGCCAGGATGTACACCGCTTTCAGATAGATTATAATCAACTTTATTTTCCCAGAGAGACTGCTGACGCTCGAGCGTAAATGTTTCGAATTTCACTATATAATTATTGGTAAAGTTTGATTATAAACTATTGACCCTGATCTTCAAGAAAAAGGGCTTTATTTACATTAGCAAAAAAGTGCTGAAAGAATTCGAGTTCATGGATTCCGCCGGTGCTAAGGATTTTCCCATCTTGCTCGATTTCACCACTGGCACTTACTCGAATCTTGGTATTATCAGCGTCAAGGTCATTTAAATTAATTGTGACCTTATAACGGTAAATCCGGGGACCATCCGGACCTGAATCATTATTTCCTCCACCGCCTAATCGTATTGGAGATCTATCGTTATTATTATTTTCACTATCATCATCTCCTCCGAAAATCATATCCATAATAATTATTAATGAAAAAATACCAAATGCAGTAAGACATGCTTTTTCGAAATCATTGAATCTTTCGGCATCATTCTCTTCAACGGATAATTCTGATTTTTGTTGTTGGGAAGTTCGGCTAGCAGTGATTAGCCCTATATCCGAATTCAAAACATCAATGGTATAATCCATATCCTGCAACGCATTTATTGCTGCTTTCAGAACTGTGGTCATATCCTTTGCAAAACTCCGTGTTTCCATCGCTCTCGCGATAGCAGCAGGCGGTTTCACACTTGGTTTTTGTGGCGCAGTACAGCCGATGATTGAAATACTTAAATAGGCTACTAATGCGAAGTGCAATACCCTGCCTTGCATTGTCGCAGGATATAATAAACGGTAAACCATCTAATATTTCAAACTTTGATAGGTAAAATCCAGTACGTTTTTGTTATCGTCAAATGTAATTAAGACAGTAAGTGATTTTGATGATGAGCTAGAAGATGATTTACTGTTTGTTCCTCCACCAGTGAACCACGAAATAGGGTTAAGAATGTAGAATACAAAACTAGATGATGCATCATTTTCACTAGATATGCGGTCGTAGGTCCATACTTCTCGTCCTTGAGAATCTTTAGTAACAATATTGGGCGAACCCAATATATCCATTACTGATGATTGACTTTGGCCCTTTGATATTTTGCTTTGAACTGTTCCCAGCGTAAGATTATTACTATCATCTGGTTTATTCGCAGCACAGCTAAACAAAATAATTGAAGTAAGACTGATAATTATAATTTTTTTCATTTTTTCACTCCTGGTGATATTAAGTAGAGTTGTTAAAGTTTTTTACCATGTACTCAACCAATTTGTTCCAAGTAAAGGATTTTAATAATTAATTATTGAAGATCCGCTAAAATATCCCGGGCATGAGATTTAACATTGACTTTTTTATAGGCCTTTTCGATAATACCATTTTCATCAATGATATAGGTATTCCGAAAAATTCCTTCATACTCACGACCCATAAATTTTTTCTTTCCCCATACCCCATAAGCTCTCAGAGTATCTTTATTTTCATCACAGAGCATGGGGAATTCAAAACTTTGTTTTTCGCAAAACGTTTTTTGCTTTTTCAGTGAATCAGCACTCATACCAATAATTACAGCATTTTTTTCTTCAAATTTATGGAGTTCGTCCCGGAACCCCTGGCCTTCGGTAGTTCAGCCAGGCGTATTTGCTTTTGGGAAAAACCAAAGTACTACCTTTTTTCCTCTAAAATTATCGAGTGATATTTCTGTTCCATCACCATCTGGTAATGTAAAGCTTGGGGCTTTTTCTCCAATATCTAACATAGTTTCTTCTCCTTAAAATTCAACTTCTGACCAACGCATTCGATCATCATTACTAATCACCATATCATGAACCACCTGAATCGCTTGTTTCTGTCCACGCCACACTAACAGATCCAGCGCTCCATTTAAGTCTACCCATTTATGATCACAATGCTCTTGGGATATTATTACGTTTTCTGAATCTACTTCAATTCCGAAAACAGGTATAAGATTGATTCGATCACCATTTGTTTCATAAAACTTACTAATGTGATCAGCGACAAACATCTTTAAAGGTGCTAAACCTGTTTCTTCTTTTAATTCACGGGTAGCAGCTTCCCATGATGTTTCTCCATCCTCTATCTTACCAGCTACGCCCTGCCAAATATGTTCATACATTTTAGTTTTAGCTCGCTTTAAAACTAAGAATAGCAATCCTGCAGATGTAGTGCGATACACGTAAGCATCGATAACTCTTACTTCAATATATGGCATCATCACATCCTTTGGTCATGAGAATATTTGTTTAAATAATTTACTGACCATTTTGAAAATTCACCTTCATTGATTTTTTCCCGAATAGTTTTCATTAACAGCATATAATATGTGATGTTGTGCAGTGAAGCTAATCTTAAACCCAACATTTCATTAATGTTAAATAAATGACGCAGGTACGCCTTTGTGTAATCATTACACAAATGACAATTACATTCTTCATCCACACAACTAAAATCATCCAGATAGCGGGAATTTTGAATATTTATTACACCTTGGGATGTAAACAGTTGACCATTCCGACCATTCCTGGTAGGTAAAACACAGTCAAACATGTCCACCCCATTTTGTACAGCCATGACGAGATCTGTAGGTCGTCCAACACCCATAAGATACCGCGGTTGATCATTTGGCAACAATTCATCCAACATGGCAATATTCTCAAACATGGCCATTTTATCCTCTCCTACCGCCAGGCCACCAATACCTATCCCACAAGTACTATAAGGCACCATTTTCTCAACACTATTTTTACGCAAATCAGGGTATATACCACCTTGTATTATGGGGAACATGGTCTGATTCCAACCATATGGTACTTCTGAACTATCCAAATAATCTTTACAACGTTTGATCCATTTTGTTGTTTGATCCACAGCTGACATTACCATTTCCTTTGTTGCGTCCCCTGGCGGGCAAACATCAAATGCCATAATAATATCCGATCCTAATGATCGCTGAATTTCCATTGATATTTCAGGAGTTATAAAATGACTGCTACCATCAATATGAGATTGAAATTTTACACCCTCATCAGATATTTTATTCAATTTTGCTAAAGAATATACCTGAAATCCCCCGCTATCCGTTAGAATTGACTTCCCCCAATTCATGAATTTGTGTAGACCGCCACATCTTTGGATAAGATCATGCCCTGGGCGTAGAAATAAGTGATAAGTATTACCTAGAATAATAGTTGTGTTTACATCATAGAGATCCTGCGGTAGTAATGTTTTTACAGCACCACTAGTACCTATGGGCATAAAAACAGGTGTATCTATTTGGGAATGATATGTATTCAGAATACCAGTTCGAGCGGAAGAATTAGGATCAGTTGATGTGATAGAAAAATTCAACTGTTAAAATAAATTACTAAATACTTCCTTTACGGAAGAAACACCAATTACTTTTATTTTGGCGTTGGATTTCTTGAATCGCTTTAGGTTGGATTTTGGTACAATAATCTGCTTAAACCCCAAAGCTTCTGTTTCTGCTACTCGTTTATCCAGCTTTGTTACTGACCGTACTTCACCAGTTAAACCCACTTCCCCAACTAATACTGTATCTTGGTGGATAATTATTTCTTTGGCACTAGAAGCAAGCGCCGTAATTACCGCAAGATCTGCTGTTGGATCACTGATACGAAGACCACCGACAAGATTTACAAATACATCCTTTGTACCCATTACCATACCCAGTCTTTTTTCCAAAACAGCTAAAAACATGGATAACCGTTTATAATCAATACCATTGGCATTACGTTGCGGTGTACCAAAATTTGCATTCGATACCAATGCTTGTACTTCTACCAATATAGGTCTGGTCCCTTCCAGAGCAGGAAATACAGCTGATCCAGGAACTTCTTTTGTCCGCTCAGAAAGAAAAAGTTCAGATGGATTAGATACTTCCGCTAACCCTTGCTTACCCATTTGAAAGATCCCTACTTCATTTGTAGTCCCAAAACGGTTTTTTTCTGAGCGTAAAACTCTATGGTCAAAACGAGGGTCACCTTCTAGATATAATACAGTATCTACCATATGCTCCAGCATTTTTGGTCCGGCGATTATACCTTCTTTGGTAACATGTCCAATTACAATTACGGATACACCATTTTTCTTTGACATTGTCAAAAATTGTTGACCACATTCTCGAATTTGGCCAGGAGATCCAGGGATCGAATCGACATTATCGCTGTATATAGTCTGAATGGAATCCACAATCAGCAATTTTGGTTTAAGTAGTACAACCTGATCCAAAATAACTTGAGCATTATTTTCAGTTGATAGGTGAATCAAATCTGAATCTATTCCTAAACGTTTCGCTCGTAAGGCCAATTGATCTTCACTTTCTTCAGCAGATACATATAATACTTTACTGTTTAAACCAGGTATTATCTGTAGTGCCAGCGTGGATTTACCAATCCCTGGGTTACCGCCAAGCAATATTATCGATCCAGGTAAAATGCCGCCACCTAAAACACGATCTACTTCAGGTATCCCCGTATTATTTCTATTGATTTTTCCTTTTTCCAGTAAATCTACCATTTTTGTCGTGGACCGCGGTCGACCGTTAGATTGCGTTCGTGATTTGGTATTTACTTTATATTCACTTAGCGTGCCCCATTCACTACATGATGGACACTGTCCATGCCATTTAGCAAATTCGTCGCCGCAAGAAGAACAAAGGAATACTATTCTAACTTTAGATTTCGCCATGATTAGTCGGGAAATTGACCCTGGCCAAATGGATTGTCAAGAACTAAGAGATAGCTACCAATCTGTACCAATGGAAAAATAATACTGCGGTCTAGAATAACCGGTAGGATTAACATCCCATGCCGTATCAATCCTCAATAAAAAATAGCCTAAATTGATTTTCACACCAACACCAAATCCAGCTATGATAGGGGTTATACCATCAGGTAGTGTATAATCATCATATTTCTGACGTATATTATTTGTTCCATCGAATTCATCTAAATTATTCCAGGCAGCACCTACATCAAGGAATAGATAGCTACCAAAGTTGCTAAAGATAAATTTATTAGGTATACCAAATGCAAATAAAAAAGGAAATCTGAATTCTAAATTCATGAGTGCGACATTGCTTCCAGTCCTTTCAAAATAACGGTAACCACGCATAGGAAAAACAAAATCTGATAGATAGACATCGATCAGCATTGATGTATTACTTGTATCAATTGGCTGACTACGAAATTGACTATTATCTTTGCGCCCAAATGTTTCGCCACGGCCACCGATCCAATTCTGTAACCCGCCTAGTATAAATTTTTGCGGATTAGGGCCAAAACTCTTACCAAACGTTAACCTTGCGGCCAAACTCGTGAATCTACTAAACATATAGTATTTCCTGATGTCAAACTTTATGGTCTGGTATTTCAATTTGCTTGCACCAAGGCCGGGACTAATTCTTAATGTAGTATTATGACGGACACCATCTATGGGGCCTGTGTAGCCATATATGGTATTATCATAAATATAACTGGATGTAAGCATCATAACAGCAGCAGCATCTCGAGCGGTTTCAGAATATTGATGTGTAATAAAATCCTGCTGAAATAACCCATATTCAATCTTATTATACGTTAGACCTGCATCAAATCTATTGAATCTATTGAATGGATAGGACATTAACCCCTGAGTACCATAATACCGTAATCGATAAAAATTTCCATAACCATAATTATACATATCAGCCTGGTGAAAAATTGCTAAATAATAATCCGCGCGATTCTTTAAATATGCATAATTAAAATAATAATCACTCCTATCCAAACTAATGACCAATTCGGTTCCCAGAGTTATTTGATGATCACCCAAAACGTCACTAAAAGCGAATTGCGTCATCCCTTGAGCACCAAAAAAGCTATTATAGCTGGCATAACCAAGGACCATATCCATGGTTAGTCTGGTTTTATAAGGCTGCGGTATATAATCTCCATCTGCAGAAATAAGTGAATCGGCTATTACGAACATACCTGAATCAAGTTCTGATACATTAGTATTTTGGTTATAATTCCTGTATTCTGGAGCAAAGATATAATTGGAATAATCTCTTCCTGAAGTTCGATTAGTGTTAATCCCAGTTGATCTATTCCGACGGAAATCTACCACTAATTCATCTCCCGATTTTCTATTTTTAATAAATTGTGTTGAATTGATTTGAATAACGTTCATATCTATTGGGTTTGCTAAACGAAAGATATCCCAACCATTATCTGAATACCCAGCAAAGACCATGACATCATCATCATCTGAGAGACTAATTTGGAATAAACCGGTAAGAACGTTAGTTAATGGTTCTATCTTATCATTATCCATGTAATGTCTATATAGATTTGATATACCGCTTTCATCAGACGTATAAAACAGCACATTATCCGTCTTTGCCCAAATAGGATAATTTTCATTGGCATCAGTATCTGTGATTCTTTGGAAAGAATTATTTGAAATATCTAAAGTAAAAATGTCAGTCTGAAAATGCGTTATTTTTAATGCAGGTAGATCGGGTTCAATTAAATCCTTTTCGCTTTTATTTCGACTGGAAACATAGGCAATACTATTACCATTGGGATTCCATACTGGTTCTGAATCTGAATAGATATCGTTTGTTAGATTAATAAGTGTTTTATTTTCCAGATCATAAAGATAAATATCGCTGGCATTTACTTTATTGCCTACAAATGCAATTTGTTGACCATTGGGACTCCAGGCTGCTGAAAAAATACCATCTAAATCAAAGGTAAGTTTTTTCTTATTTCGTGGTTTATCTGCATCGATCAAATACAATGCATCTTGCTTGCCAGCCTTTGCCGCAATGACAATTTTTTTACTATCTGGAGACCATGATATTCCGGGTTGTAGCCATTTTAATTCCTCAAAATCGATGGATCGATTACCTTTAACAAGTTTGCGGATATTTTTCCCATCAATTGCATCAATAAGGGAAATGTTAGCAAACCCTGATTTATCTTCTAGAATAGCAATCTTACTGCCATCGGGTGAAATCGCTGGTGATATATTATAGTAATTATTTTTTTCTTTATGGTCCGTCAATCTGATAGCGATATCCTCTATTTCCTCACGACCATTTATATCCGGCCAATATTCTTTTTTCAAGTATTTCTGCCACTGTTTTGTTAGCCCCTTGAAATCCATTCCTATTGCTTTTTCAAATCCTTTCTCCGCACTTTGGGTGGTTTTCATTGCGGTGAATACTTCGCCAATTTTTTCCCGTCCATATTTTTCGGCAATGAATCGCCAGACTGACTGTCCCCCTTTATATGCAAGAAAAGATTCCAACTGCTCTACTGTAGGCATTTCCTCATGAATAGCTAGATCACGTAAAATCATATCTGCCTGTGTATCCCAGTTCAAAGAAAGATATTCTGCTAAACCTTCATTGGCCCACAAGGGTACACGCAGCCTTACTCTCCCAGAGTATACGTTTTGCGCAGAACCATAAACCATGTCATTGATAACAGCATGGACTAACTCATGGTGGATCACATGACGGAACTGCTGGTAGTCACCTTCAAAAGGAATAACTACACGGTTCTTGAATAATTCGGTAACGCCCCCTATTCCTTCTTGCATATATGGTAAAACAACATTTGTTTGCTGGAAATCATTATGTGAGTGATAAATAATTATTGGTACACGTTTTCGTAATGTCCAGCGTAGGTGCTTGGATATTTGTTCATAAGCTTCTTCACCTTTTTCTGCAGTGAATTGTGCTAGGCCAAGACCATCACCATAATAATAAATATCAAAATGAGAAGTTGTAATAAAAGACCAATTAAAATTTCTATACTGGACCTTATTTTGCCCAAAAGATTGACCTACAGCTAGATGACTAGCTAGGATCATAATACCTATAATTACCCTAAGCATGATATTTGTACTTTAATTTACTCTACAAGTTCGAAAATTTTGACACTATTTATTTGTTAATGTTAAATATGGATATGAATTGAATTTGATTGCCTATCCTAAATCTTAGAGTTTAGTTTCAGATGGTATGCAATTGCCGGTCTATTTTATTTCAGATGTTCATCTCATGGATCAGTTGTCCGAAAGTGAAACAAATAACCAAAAACCTCTCTATCGTTTTCTTGACCATATAAAACATACAGGTGGAACTCTATTTATCAACGGGGATTTTTTTGATTTCTATTTTGAATATAAGGATGTAATTCCAAAAAATTATTTCCCCATATACAATCAATTATATACCTTGAAAAATTCCGGTATTGAAATTCATTATGTTTTGGGAAATCATGACTACTGGGTTATGGATTTCATGAAAAAACATTTAACAACACAAACATACGAAAACGATGTAACGCTGGAATTAAATGGTAAAAAATTTTACATTTCACATGGTGATGGCTACCTTTCTTGGGACCATGGATACAGACTATTGAAGCGTATAATTCATAGTCGGCTATTTATATGGTCTTATCGCTGGATCCACCCAAACATTAGTTTTAAGATTGCTAGTTGGATATCCAAACGAGGCAAACACTATCACCATTCAGATGAGTATAATCAGCGCGTACTAGATGAAATGACTGAACTTGCGAAGAAAAAAGTAAGGCAAGGTTTTGATTATCTTGTTTTAGGGCATTATCACCAGGCCATTGATCAGTCAGTTGAAAATGGAAAATTGATTATTTTAGGGGATTGGCTTACATTTTTTACATATGGCTATTTTGACGGTACTGACCTCACGCTCAAAAAATGGGTCAATCATGAAACGTAGTAAGGCATTAATCCTACTACTGTTTCTATCATTCACCCTAAATAGTTGTTCATTTATTAAAAAGCTTTTACCTGGCAAACAAGAGGAAGCTCCCAGTGTAACTTTTGAATTAATCGATAAATTACGGATTGCTTACGAAGACGGTCGGATTCAGGCACTTGAAGAGTTGATTTCAATATATAATGATAGCAGCTTACCCTTCGAGGCACGTATTGAAGCAGGTAGAGTACTTGGAGATTCTCAACATCCCACGGCACTCAATGCGATTGCACAGGCGGTTTCAAGTGGGGCAGCTCTAGATATAACTTTCATGGAGGAATCCATAAAACTACTAGCGAAATTCAGAGAAAATCCTAAGGCAGCAGAAGCTATGATCCAAGGCATGGAAAATATTGAATTAAAAACTAACAGTTTGCACATGACACTGGTAAGAAGCCTGAATAAAATCCGCGTTGAAGACCAAGTGTTGGCATTACTTGACCTTTATGAGATCGCTCATGCTAATGTTGAACGAACTGATCAGCTTTTAGCTGAAACATTGGGTGCAATTGGAACAGAAGAAGTAGTTCCAATATTAGTAAGTATCGCAAAAAATCCTATCTTAAAAATTGGTGTTCGAAACCGTGCAGTAGAAATTCTCGGTAAAAAAGACCCTGGTGAGGTGGCTAATGCATTTGCCGAGTTGTTAAATGATCCCGCTACTAATTTAGAAGTACGGGAATTCGCTTTAAACACTATGCGTGGTGTGAAACAAGAAAACCTTATTCTAGCTCTATTAAATACATATAATGCGGGCCGCAGCGAATATTACAGTCTTCTGAATACCTTGCTAGAAACACTGGGAAACTTCGATGACCCCCAAGTATTTAAAGCCATTATCCAAATTGGTCTAACTGATGATCTACCCATTGATTTGAGAATAAAAGCTATTGTAAGCCTAGGAGGATTAAATAATCCAAATGTAATTCCAAGATTTCTGCCACTATTAGCAGATGCAAAAAACTATACACTCCATGGTTCTATTGTTCAGATGATCGGTAGGTTAGGTAAACAGGATCTATATCATGAAGAGATACGTCGATTAGCATTTACCGCTCATATGAAAGAAAGCCAATACATTGTACCATAGAGTAATTGTAACCATTCTGTTAATTCAATTTGGCCTGGCCCAAGATGCTACTACTGCAGATCAGATTGAGGATCCATTTGAAATTGTGGAAGAGGATACGACAAATATATTAGATACTACACTGATCTCCATACCAGAATTACGTGATGATCGAGATACACTCGCTATACTTCCCCTTGGTAAGCCTTTTTTTAATTATGAATCAGATATAAAACAATTGCAAGACCAGATAGATTCATTGAGAGCCATAGTAAAAGTCATTGAAAAATATCAGAGTATGCCCACAGTTGACGAGGATATTATAAATTTAATTAAAGTTCCTGATTTGCAACATCGTATTGAACTAACAAATGGTACAGTAGTTTTAGGGGAAATAATTGATGAAAATGCTGATGAATTATTTATTCAGACTACACTTGGACGGTTAGTAATTACAAAAGATAGGGTGATATCAGTACAACAGGAACGCCCTCCTGGTCCTAAGGTTGAAATGGTGGGGGATCCTTTTGTGAATGTGTTTCCAGATCACGAAGAAATTATCGGCACAGTAATTAATAATGGTGAGATACGAGCAGACTTTGTACGCACAGAAGCAAAGCTCTGGTCTCCTACAACTCAATTAGTGGCTAAAGATTCAGCTTTTGTTGATGGCGCCATGATAACCTATAAATCAGGTGTTATCAGTGATACTTCAATTGACCCGGGCAAAACTGCCAATTTCAAAATTGTGATTGAAAAACCTTTAGCGCCAGAAGTAGAATATAGGACTTATGCTATCCGCTGGGTCCGTACGAATTAACTAATTATCTCAACAACACCATTTTCCTGGTTTGGTAAAACATACCTGCCTGTATCTGGTATAGGTAAATACCAGCACTTACTGGTTCACCATAGTTATTAGTAGCATTCCATTGAATACTATTAACACCAGCATTTTCGACTTTGTTGACTAGTGTTTTTACTTGTCTACCTAACAAATCATAGATGGTGATATTGACAAATATATTTTCTGGTAAATCATAGGGGATTATTGTTTCTGGATTAAAGGGGTTGGGGTAATTCTGATGGAGGCTGTGTTTATCGGGAAAATAAGTCAAAGCGTGTGTATTCATATATAGTTCAATAGGGCCCGTAGGTTCAAGATTATGACCATCAAAACCAGGATAATCAGTTGGATAGCGATGTACCCGAAAGGTACGATTCAATGTAGAATTCTGTGCGCTCCCTTGAGTAGGTATTTCCTGCCCTTGGTATAACGGTCCTGTATTTACTACTGGATTCACATAATCCCATACTAGTGATCCTGTGGTATCTACTTCAAAATAATGACCTTGAGGTCCATCACATATTAAGGTATTTCCATTTTCCAAACGGTGAGCACCTGAAATATGAGATGCAAATAAATCGCCCGGCGGTGTTGCAGTATACTGCCAACTCAAAGCATCTGGTCCATAAATACCGTTACTATCCAACACATAAAGATTATTTTCTCTTATTGGCTGGGTGATTACATCAATAGATGAATAGGAAGCACCAGGGCGACCGGAACCATTATTAAAAACCATAATTTGTGACCCATCTTCAATCCAGCGCGCATCATGCTGACCAAAAAATATGCGTTCATTGGAATTGCCCCCTATGTAGGCTTGTGGATTGCCCCAGCGATAAAGTAAATCACCACCTTTTCCACTATTTCCACCAGTATGGCTTGCCGCTTCTGCAGTAGTAGTACTGTGGTCGATTATCCATATTTCACCAAAATGATGTACTGATAATAGTATCTGGTCTAGTTCAGCATTATAATCCACTGCATTGATATGCAGCCAGTCTCCACCATTAGTGTTCGTGCCACTGGGATAATTAATATTTACCAATTCTGGATGATCAGATACAACGCCGTAGTTGGCTTTTGAAGAGTCTTCATCCTGTATTATGTGATCCCATACATGCCATTCCCATACAATGTTGTTGCTATCAGGGTCCACCTCTATTATATGATCAGGCCAAAATCCAAATGGTTGTAAACTTCCCCCAAGCAAAACAGGGTTTCGTCCATTTGCTATGGCCTCAGCATCAGTTTTAAGTTCCCATGCTATGATAAGAACATTTCCATTAGGCAGTGATTCGATATCATGGTGTTGACAAAATTGGTTACCATAGTAATCAAAATCCCAAATTAAGTTTCCATCCCAATCTATTATTTCAATTCCACCTCCACGACCTCCAGCTTGAAATAATTGTCCCTGTAATCTCCGAGTACGCAACAAGTCTCCATTTTCTAAAATATATACTGCAAGACCTGGTCGGTACTGACTAGGCCATGATTGTACCAGTTCTCCATTATTATTAATGAGGTAGGTTATATTATAAGACATGGGTGCAAATAAAGTATAACCTGGCGCAGCAGCAGCGGTATTTAAGAAAAGTCCTACAGTTTGATCTTCATCCTGTCCGGTTAATAGACCGGAAATAAATAGAAAACAAATTATTTTGAGGAGCTTCATCACTTCATTCCCAACAAAATTAAATGCATCAAGGCCATTTTATGACAAGGCAAAATTACCTCCTGAGATTATAATACCAACTTTTTTGTCTTTGAACATCTTCTTGTTTTCAAATTCCAAAGACTGGCAATAGCTTGTATTTCCTTTGTAATGTTAATATTTTTAAACAATGTTTTTTGATCATATACTAATTTATGATCAAAAGCAGTCAATAACCGAGGTTGAAAAGGGGATTTTTAGGAGTAATCTATGGCTGACCCTATTAGCAATATTGAGGGTGATATCCATGT
>JBJKZU010000002.1:0-15195 GCA_045569095.1 Fidelibacterota bacterium | reverse complement strand
CTCCATCGAGGCCTTGTGTGCCACCGGAGAGGTGGTCGCAACATTGGCAAATGACAGATTTATCCAATCAGGCAAGTAATCCCCAGTAGATGCTAGAAGACTAATGCACTTGAAGGCTCAATCTGATAAAACTTCCAGAGAAAGTGGATTCATAGCTTCGAGAAAATTATCCATCGAGTCTGGATTAGGCACAGAAAAAAGACGATCATATAAATGCACTCTGGCCTGTACCGCGTCCTGGGCATGAACCCAATGCAAAGTGGCTTTTACCTTTCTACCATCTGGTGCGTTACCACCTTTCGTCTTTGGATCATACGTACAGTAGATTTCCACAGGATTGCCCTCGTCATCTTTGAGTACTTCCTCACATGTTATAAAATATGCGTAACGGAGGCGTACTTCCCTGCCCGGTGCCAAGCGAAAGAATTTTTTTGGAGGGTCCTCCATAAAATCATTTTGCTCAATATAAAGTTCCCGTCCAAAGCTGATTTCCCGCACACCAGCAGCGGCGTCCTCCGGATTATTGACAGCTACTAATGTTTCCGTGGCCTCTGCCGGGTAATTTGTGATCACAACTTTCAAGGGCTTTAAGACGGCCATACGCCGCTCAGTATGTTGATTAAGATCCTGCCGAAGGTGGTATTCCAACTTGGCCAATTCCATGACATTATCTCTTTTGGCCACCCCTACTTCAGCCATGAATTTTCGGATTGCAATAGCGGTATATCCGCGGCGACGCATACCGGATATTGTTGGCATTCGCGGATCATCCCAGCCAGATACATGCTCTTCATCAACAAGCTTTTTTAGTTTTCTCTTTGACATAACAGTGTAGTCAAGATTCAACCGGGCAAATTCAATTTGTTGGGGATGATAAACACCCAATTTTTCCAAGCACCAGTCATATAAAGGGCGGTGATCCTCGAACTCGATCGAACAAAGAGAATGGGTTACACCCTCTATCGAATCTTCCAGACCGTGAGCCCAGTCATATGTCGGATATACACACCACTTATTTCCTGTTCGATGATGGCTGGCGTGAATAATACGGTATATGACTGGATCACGCATATTCAAATTTGGATGGGCCATATCAATCTTCGCCCGCAATGTTCGTTCCCCATTAGAAAATTCGCCAGCAGTCATACGGGCAAACAAATCCAGGTTATCTGCCACACTGCGCTTTCGGTAGGGACTATCATTGCCTGGCTCAGTCAAAGTTCCTTTTGTCTTTCTGATTTCATCGCTGGTTAGATCGCAAACAAATGCGTATCCCTGTTCGACCAACTGGATGGCTAACCGATGCATTTCTTCAAAATAGTCGGATGCAAAGTATAACCGATCTTCCCAATCGTACCCGAGCCAGGCTACGTCATCCTTGATGGCATTGACATATTCTTCTTCCTCAGACACAGGATTGGTATCATCAAATCGCAAGTTGCACTTGCCACCATATTCTTTCGCAATATTGAAGTTCAAACAAATAGCCTTAGCATGGCCAACATGTAAATAACCATTTGGTTCTGGAGGAAAACGGGTATGGACCCGTTGGTCAAATTTTCTGGTAATATTATCCTGATCAATAATGCGTTGAATAAAGTTGCGCTGTTTTTCAGTCATTGGTCAGCGGGAATATAGTTAGTGCTTTACGTAGCCGGCGAATACAAGTCATTTTACCTAGTAATTCCAATAATTCGAACAAACCCGGTCCCTCTGATTTTCCCGATACTGCCAAACGTACTGGATGGATCAGTTTGGCAGCGGACACAGCCATGTCTTCTGCCGTGGCGCGCAATACTGCTTCCAGGTCAGCAGCAGACCAATTAGCAATATTTTCTAGGCGCTGAATGTAATTTTCGATCAATTTATTCAATGATTTGTCCTTCCATCTCTTGGCAGCTGCTTCCTGATCAAATGTTACCGGGTCGGAAAAGAAATAGTCGCTTATATCTTTGAGTTCATTAAATGTCTTGGCTCGGATCTTCATCATTTTCAGAATATGGCGTATATATTCATCTTTGGCATGGCACTGCCAGTTCGGATCTTCGCTACGAATTGACTGTAATATCTCATCTTCAGAAACTCTGGCTAAATGCTGCCCCGCAATCCAGTGCAACTTTTTTTCATCATATACAGCACCTTTTTTCTGCACTTTTCGAATAGTAAACTGGGCCACCATTTCTTCTCGGGTAAGTAACTCCTGTTCTGTTCCTGGATTCCAGCCCAGCATCACCAGATAATTTAATAGTGCATCTGCAGCATACCCCGCGTCCCGAAACTCCTGTATTCCTGCCGCACCATGGCGCTTGCTCAAGCGTTTTTTATCTGGACCAAGGATCATTGGCAAATGTGCAAATTCAGGAACAGGATAACCTAGAGATCCATAGAGCAGTAATTGTTTTGGTGTATTTGATATATGATCCTCCCCGCGGATCACATGGCTGATTTCCATAGCGTGATCATCCACTACCACCGTAAAATTATATGTTGGTGTACCATCGGAACGAGCAATGATAAAATCATCAATTTCTTCATTATCCACAGTGATAGCACCATAAATATGATCCTTGAAAAAAGTCTTCCCAGGTGGGATTTTTAACCGGATAGTAAAAGATTGTCCTGCGTTCAACAGCCGCTTTTGATCCTGCAATGGTATGTCCCGGTAGGTTTTAGGAACATGAAAATCGCCCCCTTTGCCTTGGGCTTCCTTACGGGCTTGATCCAGTTCTTCTCTGGTAAGAAAACAACGATAGGCTGTACCATTATCCAGTAATTTTTGAATAGCGTTTTTGTAGGCACCAGTACGTTCTGATTGGAATAATAATGGCTTAGACCACTGCATACCCAGCCAGTTTAAGGAATCAATTATCTGACCAGTGTATACTTCCTTGGATCGATCCCGATCAGTATCCTCAATGCGTAGAAAAAATTCACCTCCATGATGTTGGGCGTATAACCAGTTAAATAGCGCCGTACGGGCACCACCTAAATGTAATTGTCCAGTTGGGCTGGGCGCGAAACGTACACGGATAGACTGCTTGTTCATCAGGTCAATTTACAAAATAGGAAATTGCGGAGGGGGAGGGATTTGAACCCCCGGACCTTCGCAGGTCAACGGTTTTCAAGACCGCCGCATTAAGCCGCTCTGCCACCCCTCCGAAAATCAAGGCCTACGGAGAAAGAGGGATTCGAACCCTCGATACGGAAAAACTGCATACACGCTTTCCAAGCGTGTGTGTTTTTCCTTATTATCCCTCGACAAACCACAAATCATTAAAAAGTGTGCCCACCATATGCCCACAATTTATGCAGGTATATTATGGTGTAAAACATGTTATTAAGGCGTGTTAAGCGTGTGCTAAAGGTTGGGGCCAGTAGGTAAACAAAAAACCCCGCTACTTGGCGGGGCTAGTTAGACTAGAGATGTTTCTTTTAGTTAGTCATTCTAAAGCACATATATGGCTATAGCTTTTACAAATTTTTCGGAGTGTGATGACGAGCTGATACTCCCCTTTCCATCTGAACTAGTTGACTGATAGATTTTATTATCAGTATTTATAATCAGAATACCATTAGCTCCCAATTTTGCAGCTTCAATTTTTAATCGTTCAGTAGCTTTATCCATTTTACTTTGCCAATCAAAAAGTATTTCAGGGTCTTTAAATGCAAAATTACTTCCTGCATCAATTAATGCAATTTTTTCATATTCCTTGGGAGAGTCTAAATATATCTTTACACTAGATGGATCGATTGGTTCTCTTGCATCCCCCACAACTATATGAGAAACAGGAACACATCCAACCAAAAATACCACTATCATAAACACGAATTTTTTAATCATCTGATGCAATATATTCTCCTTTATTTGAATTTGAAAGATTATATATTTACAAAATTACATAATACAATCCCTAAATGTCTAGAAACAATAATCTCTGATGTTCCCCGTTTGAAATACTGTTTCTAGCAAACTCTTGTAGACGAGAGTTTGTGTATGACACAATTATACTAATTCATACTCTCTATGAGAGATTATGGTTGGGAATAATTTAGATACACCATATACCCACCATTTATGCAAGCGTATAAAAAAGTGTATTCTAGTTTATAGAGGTGCGGAGAGAGAGGGATTCGAACCCTCGGTACGGAAGAACCGTACACACGCTTTCCAAGCGTGCTCCTTCAGCCACTCGGACACCTCTCCAACTATTCTTGCTTTTAAATTTACAGTAAAGTGTGATATAAATTAAGCGGACTCGTCGGCATTGGTTTGCATATCTTTTCCTGATGCGCCCGCATCTTCTGCCTGTTCCTCGGTAACTGTTCCAACGTCCTCTGGGCTTGGTTCTACTGTTTCATCAGCATCATTTTCTTTTTCGACAGCAGCTTCTTCACCCTCTGTAGCACCACTTTCTTGATCATTTTCCGTAGTCGCTGTTTCATCCGTTTCTGGTTCAGGTTTTTCCTGCTCTTCAGTAGCAGGTTCATTCGTTTCTATCGCTGACTCTTTTGCAACAATATCTGCCAATTCTTCCTGACCATTATCATCCGCTGCCTGTTTATAGTCCTTCGGATCATTAACCCTATCTTTTTCGACAGTCTCCACATCCGTTGCAGCTTCAACAACCGGATTTTCGATATCAAATACCTGGGTTACTTCATCAATACGCTTAAGTGCACCATCAAGATTTTCACCTTCCTTGACCTCTATCATTTGTTCATTAAAGCGCCAGTACCCGGTCTTATCCGATTTGACACTTTTGATGTACTTAACATAAGTACTTAGATCTTTTTTATTCTTTTTCGCAGCTTTTTCAGCAAAAGATTGTTGTTTAGCCATAAGTAAATTTATCCAGTATCAGTTTATATAAATTTTGCCGGCGAATTTAGTGCGCATCTGTTGGAAGTCCAACGCCAATCCAGCAATGTTATTTACGGTGTGTTTTTATACTGCATGATCTGGCCATCTTCCCAACTATCTGGCTTTGTCTCACCTGTGATCACATTCAAGGTTTCATTATCACCAAATTCAAAAAGACTGATGCGCTGGATTCCCGAGCGGTCCAAAGACCAGCTCAGCGTCCAGGGTTTAGATGAATAATCAAGGGTAAAGCTTCCTGTCTCCCGGTTGCTTACCTTTTCCCCCATCTGGATCCATTGTTCAAATTCACCTGTCGTACCATCACTCCCTGTAGGGATTGTGAAGTTCCATATAACAGTAATTACTGCACCCTCAAAGATCCATTGTCCATCAATGGGTCGTACATAATCCACATTATTCGCCAGTGCTGGATCATTTTCATTACCTGCTGGGTCCGTACCTCGCAACGTGACGGTATAATTGGTACTAGACATTAGTTCAGTGGTATTCTGCAATACTATTGCATCATGGTCACCTGTCTCTTTTTCACTTTCTGTCATTTGTATAGTATGAGGTGCATTGTCATCGCTATTGCCACCGCTTCGGACCCAAGTCAAAGATCCTTCTTCCAGGTCTTCAGAAATACTGTAACTAATTTTTGGTCCAATAATTACTTTATCCGATGCTGGGATCAGCATAGTAATGATCGGCTTGGTAATATCATATAAAATTGATTCCCGCACATCCACATTACCAATGTTTCCCGCCTGATCATTACCAGAAAATTCTATTTTATACGTGGCGCCATCAATTAAAAATGGGGCCTGCGATAAGGCGTAACGATTTACTGTATATTCCTGCAATTTTCTTGGATCCAGATTCACGGTATGGGGACTGCCCGTGTCTTCAGGACCGCTCAACCAAGTATAGGTAAATGTTGCTTCTTGTAAATGCTCAGAAAGTTCATAACCAACATCTGTATTATTGATGGCCAGTCTATCTGGTGGATAAATGATTTCCAGCACCGGTGCTTCTGTATCAAAATGCACATTATCCAGCACTGTAGTTACCGATATATTACCGGCCTTGTCTGTACTATTCAACGTCAGTTGATATATTGTTCCATTAACGAGGTTCGGCGCTGCAATGGTGATGGTCTCCTGCGGGCCAGATCCTAAATATTCAGCAGGTATGTCCATAGTGTGAGGTGACCCACCATCGGCTTCACCGTCCGTCCGTAACCATGTAACTGATCCTGCCTGCAATATCTCTGAATTAGTGAACTGTAGTACAGCCGAATTCACATATCCACCACCAGCAGGTACAACATCCAGAAATACAGGCAGCGTAGTATCATAGGTTACGCTATCAGCTAATACAACGGTCAATTCATTTTCAGCACGATCTGCAGCATCAATAAGTAAGCGGTACATTACACCATCTAACAGTGCAGACTGATTGATAAAGTTTTTCTTGTTAAAAACACCTAGTGACAGTTCCATATCTTTAAGCTCTACGTTATGTATTGAATCATCTGCCACGGAAACAGGTTCCCAAATAATCGTACACCGACTTAGTATTTCGTCTAATTTATATGAGAGCACAGGTGTATTTAGAGATCCGCCAGTGACCGGTATGGTTACCACAAATTCCGGTACAATATCATCATATATCACACCCTTCACAGTGCGGGATGTTTTATTGCCGCCCAGGTCAGTTGCGATCAAGGTCATCGTATACACGGTATTGTTCACCAACATTGGGACATCCGTTAGACGAATATTTTCGTATCGTCCTTGTGGTAAGAATGTCTCCGGTAATAATGCTTTATGCGGCGCATCAGGATCTGCTGTGCCTCCTGTTCTAGTCCAGACAAGTTCAAATTCACGCAGTGATTCATTGCTAGAGTAAGATAATCCGCGGTAATTGATATAATCACCCGCACTAGGTGCAAGTATCGCGATGGCCGGTGGAATCGTATCATAAGTAACATTTTCAATTAATATTGGTTCATTGGGATTACCGGCCCTGTCAAAAACGGATATACCTATATCATAACCTGACCCACTTTTTAACGGTAATGTTTTATCAAGATCCGCAACCGCATCTTCTAGGGTAGTGAGTTGTAAACCCTGTAATTCAATGGAATAGGGACTGGTGCTATCGTAGGTCCCTCGGGTTCGTTCTAGTGTAACTATACCTGACCCCAATGGCTCACTAAGATTATAGTTTAATACTAAATCAAAATAATACCCATTTTCCACAGGCTCAATTACCGAAAATACGGGTGGTGTGATATCATGGGTAACACCAGGGATCTCAATCAGGTCAGCAACATTATTAGCCATATCCATTGTTACAATGGTTATATCATACATAGCCCCATCCACAAGAGTAGCCTGATCGCTGAAATTCACTTCCTGATAGAAGCCCTCAAAGCGAAAGGTTGTTGGTATCTCAATAGTATGAGGACTATTTGGATCTGCAGGCCCACCTATATGCTCTAGAGTGATGGTTGCTTCCCGGAGTTGTTCATTCGTAGAATAGGTAAATTTTGGCGCATTAAAGAAACCTTGCACTACTGGATATTCCACGATCACTATCGGTGGATTTATATCATAAAGTACGTTACTGATCGAAGTGAATTTGGCTTTGTTTCCGGCACGGTCATTACCGTCAAATGTGATCACATACCGTGTACCATCAACAAGATTCCCCTCTAATGCCAGGACCCAATCAGTATGCATACCTTCATCAAGTCCTTCGTCTAATAAAGCAATGCTATGGGGGGATCCGGAATCAGAAGTGCCGCTGCCGCGTGTGAAAATAAAATCACCCCTGTCCAAGTTTTCAGAATTCATAAAACTGATATCAACCGTGTTCAATATTTCAGAATCTATAGGTCTAGTCATTGACACCACAGGATGTGTATTATCAAATAAAACATTATCTGCCACAATTACATTCGACTCATTGTTAGCCAGGTCTACACCTTTGAATTCATAGCGGTATATCGCTCCATCAGTCAATACAGGAGCATTGGTGATAATGGCACTATCAACCCGCCCTGCCGCTAGTTCATACATCACTACTTCTACATTGTGGGGAGATATTGTGTCCGGCGTACCACCAATATGTGTAATCGTAAGATCAGATTGGAGCATGGTTTCACTGTAGTCATAGGTAATCAAGGCTGCATTCAAAGCCCCATTTTCTGTTGGTTCAATTAAGTCAATAACCGGCTTTGTAATGTCAAAATGAATGTCAGAAACCGTATATGTATCGGCAACATTTCTGGCGCTATCTATCCCATTAAGTAAATAGGTATAAACTGAACTATCAATTAAGTTAACTGTATTTATTAGTATAGTTTCAAGATAACTTCCTGCTTGCATTTCATCCTTCGTCAATTGAATTTCTATAGGTGATCGCAAATCCAGTTTCCCACCCGTATTAACAATGGTTATGGAAGCTTCCCGCAAATCCTCGCTCAATGTATAGTTTACATTTTCTGAATTGGCATATGGCCATTTAAATGAATCAAATACTGTTTCACTAGCCATTGGTTTTGTGATCACCACAAAAGGCTTTATTTCATCAAATCGCACATTTGGTATTATAAATTCAGAAACAAAATTACCAGCCGAATCACGGCCAGTATAGGTTATGGTGTAAATGCCTCCAGAGATGAGGCGTACCATACTGCGCGGTAATCGTCCACCCCCCGGGCCGGCCTTTAGTCTGCTGCCACTGAGACGAACCAGGTATTCTCCATCTGGATCTGGTTCACCACCAACATGGTTAAAAACAATACGACCAAAAATAAGATCTTCGCTGATGGTGTAGGCTAAATCAAGTTTATTGATCCATTCATTTGCGTCAGGTTTCAAATCAGAAAATATTGGGTAGGTAAAATCATATTTTACGCGACGAATTCGGTTAATCTCAGCCTGGTTACCAGCTCTATCTATACCGGCCATAGTCAAATCATACCAGGATCCATCAGTAATATCAGGTAAAATTGAGAATAGTGTTGAATCATGAAAGCCCGCCGTCATATCATCTTCTGCTAGTTCAATCCGGTGCGGACTCAATGTATCAATCCCTGTTTTAATTTCCCATGTCACCGCTGCCTGTATCAGCGGCTCACTGATCGTATAACTGACTGCTTTATTATTAATATAACCACCATTTGAAGGTTTATTTATTGTCAATATTGGCAGGGTAACATCATATATAATTCCTTCTGTGATCCTTGTTTGGTTAGCATTACCGGCCAGATCTATAATATCGAGAAATAGGTCATAATGGGTGTTTTCGTTCAAGGATATAGCATACATGATAAGGCGGTTTTCACCACTAGCAAGATCCCTGGTACGTAGTGCAATCCTTTTCGCATCACCTTGGGGATTGATCCAGAACATTTCAGCAGCTAATAGGGTCTCACTATTACTAATACTAACCGCATTTGTATTCACAAAAGAACTATCCAACGGATCCAGTATTACGGTAATAGGTGGTGTAATGTCATAATTGTAATTGTTAATCAGTGTTGTATCGTTCCAGTTATCGGCTATATCGCGACCAGCCAACTGAATTGTATAAACAGCACCATCTACCAGTGGCAATTGATTTCCCAATGTGTCTAGGGGATGGAAACCCTTTGAAAAATCCACCGAATCCATTTCAAATTCTACTTTTGTACCAGGATTCAACGAACCGGATTCCTCGGTAAAAGTTACCTTCCCATAGTATAGATCCTCCGATAGGGTAAACTCGAAAAGGGGATTATTGGAATAAGTATTTGACTTCGGATATATATCAGAGAATACAGGTAATGTTCGATCAACGTGAAAATTATATAGACCAACTGGATTGGCAAAATTTCCCGCTAGATCCTGAGCTTCAAAACCGATCATATAGGTAGCGCTATCCCGCAGGTCCGCCTGTGCATAATCATCCGAATTATGTACCCCAGCAGTTAACCCTTCAGGAGAAATAGTCACTTCAGTTGTCAATCGTTTTCGCTCTGCACTGGTGCCAACATAAATAATCTTCACACTGAGCAGATCTTCCGAGGATGAATAATTGATGTTTGTACTGGGTGTATAGTGATTATTCCCTGGTGCAATGATAGTTAGGACTGGTCGACTAATATCAAATGTTACCCGATCATTGATCACCATATTGCTCTCATTACCCGCTGGATCTATACCAAAAAATGATACTCGATATACTGTGCTATCCTGCAGAGTCGTTTGCCCGATTAAGATTGTGTCGATATAGGTACCTTTTTTTCGTTCATTCTCTGTGAATGTTATCCTGTGCGGTGCGCTAAGATCATCCGCACCAGCTATCGCTTCCCACAGTAAAGTAGCCTCTGCCAATGATTCATTGATTGAGTAACTGATCCTTGTTTCTTTTATAAAACTATCAGGCATAGGTGCATTCAAAGCCAAAACCGGTGGATTTGCATCATAAACGACACCTAACACGACTGCCGATTGGGCAGCGTTGCCTGCTAGATCTGCACCGCTGACTGTCAGTGTATATTGAGTGCCTTCCATAAGTTCAGGCGTAAACTCTGGCTCAATGGTGTGGGCTCCAATTTTAAGGTCGTCACCGCTTATGCTAGAAATATGTGGTGAACCCGGATCGTAATCACCGCCACTGTATTCATACCGCACCGTTATGCTGCCCATATCCTCTGATAAATCATACGCAGTCTGAGTAGATGTTATAAATACATCAGGACCGGGATTAGTTATAGTGATTACCGGTGGTGTTACGTCATATTTTACATTTTTTGCTGTGGCTAGGTTAGAAGGATTTCCCGCCCGATCTTTCCCGTATATTGTTACATCGTAATAGGCACCATCAACAAGATCCGGTGCGTTCGTAAGCATAATTAATTGTTTTTCACCCGGTTCCCTCTCGAATGGTTCCAGCGGATGAATATGATCATCCATATCTAATACACCGTCTACCCAGGTCCAGGTCGCTGTGGCTTCCAAAAGGAACTCGCTAATAAAATAGGATAGATTCGTGTTGTTCACTGCAGAAAGGGTTGCCGGATATTGTAATTCTATTTCTGGTGGTGTAAAATCATAAGTCACGTTGGAAATTCGTCCAGCAACAGCTTCATTTTTTGCTAGGTCATAGGCATCAAAAATCAAATCATAACTAGCCCCATCCTTGAGTTTTACTATTGCGGCAAACATCGTTGTATCATGAAGACCAGCAAGCAGTTCATTACCTTGCAAAATAACGGTATCTGGGGTTACACCTCTCGTATAAAGCTGTAACCAGGATACCTGACCATAAAGTAAATCTTCTGATAGTTCGTAATTGAGAAACGTTTTTGCCTGATATGTATTGTTTGCAGGATGAGTAAGTGTAATGATCGGCGGTGAAAAATCATAGTGCACAGAAGTAACCTTAGATGGTATACCTTCATTAGTGGCAAGGTCTGCACCTTTCATTTCCAGATTATAGGTCACACTATCAATAAGATTGGTCATATTCGCTAACAGTACATCCGTAAATACCCCCTCGATCATTTCCTCTCTGTTTATTGATATGATCCGTGGTGATTCCGGGTCCTTTACTGGATTTAGCGCTGTCCACGTGATTGTACCTTCCCGAAGTGGTTCCGATATTTCATAGGATACAGTAAGATAATTCACAAATGCTTCATTGACCGGATCAAGAATTGCAAATACCGGTAGCGTAATATCGTAAGTTATGTCTGGTGTTGTAATGAACCCTGTTTGATTACCAGCCAGGTCCTGACCGATAAACATGAGATCATATATGGTACCGTCCGACAGTGCTGTTTGGTTCTTGAGCATCCAATTTGTTCGTGTATCGCCCTTGCGTTCATTAGTTACTAGGCCTATTACGTGTGGCGCCGCTGTATCCTGCAGTCCTTCACGATAAATCCAGGTAAATTCTCCTACAGCAAGATCTTCACTTACAATGAATGATAGACGTGGATTATTAACATGGGATCCCATGCTTGGATATATCTGTGTATAGACCGGGGGCGATATATCATAATAAATGGGTTCACGGATTGCCGGGTCTGAAATATTACTAGCAGGATCAATTCCGATAAACTTGAAACTATAGGTTGTTGTATCCATCAATGGTAAGGCATCATCTAACAACGCTTTATGCAGGCCCAGTTGTAGTTCTTTTTTTGGCAACTGGTACACATGTGGTGATAGTGTGTCTCTAATACCAGAAAGGTCCGTTATGATAATTTGACCGGAAGCCAAGACCTCACTTGCTTCGACCTGTACCTCTAAATGATTCACATAAGTATTACTCAATGGATAGTACATGTGAACCAACGGCGGAGAAATGTCATAAAGGATCAGTTCTTCTGCCTGGAAGAAGGAACTATTCCTAGCGCGATCATAGGCAGTAAGTTGCAGAGTATATTCCGCACTATCCAGCAGCGGTGTCTGATTATCCAGTGTAATAAACTGTTTAGTCCCAAGCTTTAGCTCAGCGTTGGTCATGGCAATACGGTGTATCGAATCCTGGTGTGAGGATGATGGAAAGGGTATCCATTCGACATACCCTGTAGATAATGGTTCATCTGTTGTGAAATAGAATTCTGGTTTATTTATGGCTGGCTTCGTACCGATGGAAATGGTTGGAGGGGTAATATCATACATTACCTGCCGGATAATTACCTTAATGATCTCAAATTCAAAGGCACTCTCCCCTGTGAATTCGATATCGTAGATCCCTCCGTCCGTAAGGTAATTGTCCAGTTGTAAATCATAATCGTAATATGTGCGTCGTTCAAACAAACTGTCTGGCATCTTAAAAACATGCACACTATCCACATCTGGCACACCTGCGACCCAGCGCCAGGTAATAAAACCGTAATTTATACTATCCTGCAACTCAACGGATATCCTGGTATGGTTTACAAAACCACTGTCTACTGGTATAATGGGATTATAAACAGCTTCCAGTGAATCCTTATTTAATCTGATGTCCATTACCAAGATTTTTGAGGAATCATATTCCATAATCCTGGTCAATTCTGTTTGCGGATCAAAATCATAAGTCCATAAGCGTATTTGCTTACCATCAGGCAGTCGCTTCCATACTTGTCTAGTCAACCATCCTTGATCATTATATTCCATCGTTGCATTGGCATACCCAACCGCATTTACATCCAAGAAATGGTAAAAATAGGGTTTTTCATTTTCGTTATAATCGATAATAGTAAAGATATCATCCTTCCAGGTTTCTAGCGAATCGACTCCATAAACATAGGAAATATACTCTGGTGCCTTTCCCCGTAATCCGAATAATGTCTTGCGCACCAAGCGATCTTCCCCCTCATAATCCTGTTTCTGAATGGGGTCATTAGTATCGGTCTCATAATTATACAATACTTTGGTGATGACAATACTTTTGCGGTTCAAATTCGCCTTTGATATCAAGCGGTTCAGCGTATCATATTCGGCTCGAATGTGCGGTTTGGATCTAATTTCTGATTGGGGAGTGGGGTGCCCGCTTATAAAATCAAATTCGTTTACATAATAAAATGTTTTTATTCCTGTCTGCTGGGCATGGGTAAAAAAAGAAATAAAGGATACAATTATGATCCAGCGGCTCATCGTTCAGTTCATAACTTAAGTACGCTGGTTCTTTTCAGTCCGCTGGTTATTATTCTTGGCTTTTCCAGCGCTTTTTCCGCCAGTTATCCAGCGCAAGTTTACGCATATCTACCACGGAATCGGTCTCATCAACAATCTCAACACCTAAGAGTGTTTCAATTGCATCCTCAAGCGTAATTAAACCGGCAACCTGGCCAAATTGATCCTTGACCATGAAAAGGTGTTCGCGACGTTTCACAAATTCATCCAGAACATCACCTACAGAATCATTTTCTTCCACAGCATGAATTGGTTTGGCCAATTCACCCATGATCACATCAAACTGATCTTCAGCTTTGCTTTTTAACAAAACATGGCGACGTACGATACCAATGATATTATCCAGTTCCTTTTCATATACGGGAATACGTGAAAATTCAATGTCATTATACTTGTCCAGTACTTCTATCACGGTACTGTTTTTCTCCAGCGCAAAAATCACAGATCTGGGTGTAAGCACCTCCTCTACTGGGATATCATCAAGCATGAGCACATTTTCAATCACCGTACTCTCACTCTCTTCAATCGTACCTTCATCTTCACCCAATTCTGCCATTGCGATAACTTCCTCCCGAGAAACTTTATCTTCATTTCTATCCTTAGCCAACCACTTGGAAAGCAATTCCAGCATGACCACCAGTGGATAGGTCATAATGATAAGCACTTGTACCGCAAAAGTAGCAGGAACAAGAATTCTTTTCCAGTATAGTGCACCCATTGTTTTTGGTATGATCTCAGAGAAGATTAATATAGATAAGGTCAAAATACCAGACATGATCGCCACCCAGTTGCTGCCAAATTCAATCAAGGCAATGGCACCGACACTGGCTGCGCCTACCGTATTGGCTATAGTATTTAAACTCAGGATAGCTGATAAAGGTCGATTAATATTTTCCTTAAAGTAGGATAACTTTTCTCCCAAAGCAGGCCGATCCTTTGACACCAGACTTATATGGGCGTGTGTTACCGAAAGAATAAAAGATTCTAGTAGTGAGCATAAAAATGATATACCTAATACAGCAAAAAAATAGAGAAATAATCTGCTCATTTTGAATTGAATTTAATGCTGTATTTGTCTGACTGCAAATTGCACTTTTTTTCTTCGAAGAATGATCATGGGAATGTAAAACAAACCCAACACAAGAATGCCAAACATCTCAAACCCAATCAAATAAAGCGGCCACTCACCTATGATAAAGGGATTTTCACCACCAGGCTTCTGACAAATAAACCAGTAATTACCGCCCAAAACGCTGTTCACAAACGATATGATAAAAACAACAGCATTGGTGATCAGGATCATATCTAAAAAAGATCCTTTACGGCAGCGCATATTTTCAATAACGATGAGCCAAAGTACATTCAAAATGATTATTCCGTGGGATAAGAAATTCCAGAAAACAGACACATCCAGTGGAAAACGGCCAGGGTCCGGTGTAACAATAGCTTGCAATGCACCGCCTAAACCCCAAAAATAAGATAATTCAAAAGCTGTTTGATTCCTTGTATGAAGCGCATATGTCGATGTCATGAGGCTAAAACCACACATATGCAGCGGTAAGTCGTTCGCAATACGCCATACGCCTGCGTTCCAACGCAGAATATCATCGATAATTTCCTGGCCTAGTGAAAGAGTAATTAGTGTGATCA
>JBJKZU010000001.1:0-15197 GCA_045569095.1 Fidelibacterota bacterium | reverse complement strand
TTAATTTATTATGTAATAGTATTCATTCATGATGGTAAGGATTCTATTAATTTCTGAAGTTTAATGAATTTAGGCGAAAATTTGGGTTGTTTTATCAATACTTTCGCAAAATTTATCTATATCTTGCTCATTATTATATAAATAGAAACTAGCACGATTAGTAGCAAATACACCTAATTTTTCCATAATTGGTTGGGCACAAAGCTGGCCAGCGCGTATAGCAATTCCATCCTGATCAAGGAATTGCGCTAGATCGTGTGGATGGACACCAGGCACTTCAAAACTAATTACAGGACCGCGGTCATGGTGATTGCCATGTATTTTAATTGAATCCATTTGTGTGAGTTTCTTTATGGCGTAATTGGTAAGATCTCGACCATGATTACGAATAACATCCAGACCAATCTCTTGTATATATTTAACTGCAGCGCCTAGTCCAATAGCTTGAGCAATATTTGGTGTGCCTGCCTCAAATTTATAGGGGATATCATTCCATGTTGCTCGTTCCATTGTTACCGATCTGATCATTTCACCACCTCCTTGAAAGGGCTGCATCGTTTCAAGCAGCTCTGTTTTGCCATATAATATACCAATACCGGTTGGCCCAAGCATTTTATGGCCTGAAAAAGCGTAGAAGTCACAGTCGATGTCTTTTATATCAGTGCGCCCATGGGGAACCCATTGGGCTCCATCAACAAGTGTTACGGCCCCAACATCGTGAGCCATGCGTACTATGTCTTTCACTGGATTAATGGTACCCAAGACATTTGATTGGTGTATAACAGCTACAAATTTTGTTTTTGCTGTGAAATATTTATCTGGGTCTTCCAGATTAAGAGAACCATCTTCTTTGAAAGGTATATACTTTAAGCTTGCGCCTGTTGCTTGAGCAGCAAGCTGCCAGGGCACGAGATTACTATGGTGTTCCATTTCAGTGACCAGTATTTCATCTTCTGATGTTAGATTATTTCTTGCCCAGGCATAGGCAGCAAGGTTAATTGATTCTGTTGTGCCACCAGTAAAAATAATGGATTTGTTGTCTGCACCAATAAAGTCAGCGATGGTTTGTCGGGCATCTTCATAAGCGGTAGTAGCTTTTTCCCCAAGACTGTAAATTGCCCGATGCACATTGGCGTTGAACTCGGTATAGTATTTATTTAATGCATCAAGCACTGCTTGGGGTCGCTGTGTCGTTGCAGCATTGTCAAGGTATACTAGCGGTAATTCTGAATTAGCATAAATTGGGAAATCTTCGCGAATTTTGATGGGGTCAAAATTACCCAAGGTAACCTTATAGTAGACCCATCTGTAGTCTTGCTGCTTCAGAAATCATAGACTGGTTCCATGGCGGATCCCATACAAGATCCAATTTAATATCTCCAACACCAGGGATGCCTTTTACCTTTTGTTTAACTTCATCAGCGATTACTGGTCCCATTCCGCAGCCAGGCGCAGTAAGTGTCATTTTTATTTCCACCAGTGTGCTACCATTATCCATTGTATTGAATTCACAAGAGTAGATTAATCCTAAATCAACTATATTAACGGGAATTTCAGGGTCATAACACGTTTTCATTACATCCCACACGGCCTGTTCATTTATGTGTCCGTTTTCTTTTTCATGCGAATTGTCAAGTTCTTCTAGTATTTCCTTTCCGATAGCATCAGCATCCTTATTATCGATACGGTATAAATTGCCACCGATCATAACAGTATAACTGCCGCCCAGGGCCTGAGTGATTTGTCCTATTTCACCTTTTTTTAATATAGTTTTTGAGCCAAAAGGTATTGTTATAACCTCGACATCACGCGCCAGAGTTACCTGTTCATCAATATGTGTGGGATTGATCATAATTACACTACCAGTTCATGTTGAATTTTATTGATAGCAGCACCAAAACCATTTGTTCTCTGGCTGCTAATTGTTCCCTCAAGACCAATATGATCCAATATAATCTGACCATCAATTGATACTATATCTTCTTTTCGCTGCCCATTAAATAATCTTTGAAGAATAAATAATAAGCCTTTAACGATCATCGCATCAGAGTCTGTTTGAAAGTTATAGGTATCATCAGTTTGCTTATCAGCGATAATCCAGGCTTGCGAAATACAGCCATTAACTTTGTTTTTATCGGTATGCTTTTCAGGAGGTAATCCTGAAGATTTTTTGGCCAGATCAACTAATAGTACGTATTTTTCTTGTGGTTCATTAAAGATGGAGAACTCATCTTTTATTAGGGTCATCGTATCTTGGATCGTATTCATAGCGTCACTCCAATATGCTCAAGCCAAGTAGTAAGCTTTTCATCGATATAGGTATCAATATTTATATTGGTTATTGTTTCCATAACTTCTTTAGCAAATCCGCTGATTAATAATAATTGTGCCGTTCGGAGATCAACACCGCGGGAACGTAAATAGAATATTGCATTCTCATCCAATTGACCAGTTGTGGATCCATGGGAACACTTTACATCATCTGCATAGATCTCTAGCTGCGGAATAGAGTGGGCCGTGGCCTTATCGTTCAGCAGTAGATTTCTTGTAGTTTGTTGCGCATTTGTTTTTTGTGCACCTTCATTGACAATTACACGCCCGTTAAACACACCTGCAGAAGTATCGGATAAAATATATTTAAATAATTGGTTACTGTTGCAGCTTTCTTTCAGATGATTAATAATGATGTGCTGATCAAGGTGTTGATGATCTTTCGCAATACAAAGTCCATTAACAATAGATGACGCACCACTGCGAGCTAGATTTACTTGAATATTCTGGCGGTATAGCGAACTTCCGGAAGCAAAATGAAAAGCATTTAATTGGGCATCTTTTCCAAGTGAATAGACGGTATCAGCAATATGGCTTCCATTGTGGTCTTCCTCTTGTATACGGGTGTGATTTAATACAGCATTATTAGATAAATTTATATTGGTAACAACATTTTGCCAGTATTGAACATTGGTCGCTCCGGCGTAGTGTTCGATAATAGTCGTTTCAGAATTAACACCCGCAACTATTAGGAAAAGGGGATGATTCATAATGGGCTCAGTTAAACCGGTAGTGTAATAAAGAATATGTATTGGATCATCAATGACAGCATTATTCTCAACAATTATGGTCAGGCCAGAATTCATCAGGGCTGTATTTAAATTATGAAATGGATTTGAATTGTTACCTACCGCTTTATTAAAAATTTCTGGATTGGTCGCATATGCTTCCTGTATTGTTTGTACAGTTACTTTATCTGGTTAATACAGACAAATTTTCTTGAAAATGCCCATTGATAATAAGGATACGATTGCAGTTAGCAATGGTTGGCAGTGTTTCTGGAACCGGCGGTATATATACAGGTGAAGCCAAACGGTAGGATGTTTTTTCAAGCGCCGAAAAATCTGTGAATTGCCAGCCTTCCCATTTTCTATTTGGTAAACCAACCTCTTTATATTGTTTAAAAGCACTACTGCGCAAAGCGTGTAGTGCATCCGGCTCTTCATCCCAAAATTGGATCAATTGGTTTAATTCTTTTTCTAGAAAATGCATATTAATTATCCAGCCAGCTATAGCCCTTTTCTTCCAATTGTTCAGCGAGATTTTCACCACCAGATTTAGCAATTTTTCCATTAATCAGTACGTGCACATAATCCGCTTCCAAATATTTTAGAATTCTTTGGTAATGGGTGATGATCACAATGGCGCGATCATCCCGGAGGTAATTATTAACGCCTGCAGCCACAATCTTCAGAGCATCAATATCTAGCCCGGAGTCGGTTTCATCTAGGATGGCAAGTGCTGGTTCAAGGGTAAGCATCTGCAGTATTTCATTTCGTTTCTTCTCACCACCGGAAAATCCATCATTCACGGCCCGATGCAAATATTTTTCATCCATTTCGACTACTGCCAATTTTTTTCTAATCAGCTTTAGGAATTCTACAGCATCTAATTCCGTCTTGCCTTGATGTTTTCTTATAGCATTCAATGCTGCCTTGAGAAAATAAGTGTTGTTAACCCCGGGGATGATTACGGGATATTGAAATGACATGAAAATGCCGGCCAGGGCTCTTTCTTCAGGACTTTCAGAAATAATACTTGTACCATTATAGAGGATGTCACCACTGGTAATCTCATAGTATTCCTGACCAGCGATTACATTGGCCAGCGTACTTTTACCTGAACCATTCCGACCCATGATAGCATGTAATTCTCCCGGATGTACTGTGAGGTTTATGCCCTTTAGAATATCCTTATCTTCGACTTTAACGTGTAAATCTTTGATTTCTAGCATAATCTACTCCGGATCAACCAACACTTCCTTCGAGAGTTACTTCCATTAGTTTTTGCGCCTCTACTGCAAATTCCATGGGTAATTCTCTAAATACTTCTTTGCAGAAACCATTCACGATCAATGATACCGCATCCTCCGTAGAAATACCCCGCTGGTTACAATAAAATAATTGATCTTCTCCAATAGTGGAAGTAGATGCTTCATGTTCCATTTGTGCGCTGGGATTGCGTACATCAATATAGGGAAAAGTATGTGCACTGCATTGATCACCGATCAATATTGAATCACACTGGGAATAATTTCTAGCATGCTCAGCATTTTTCATAATTTTTACTTGCCCGCGATAGGTATTTTGTCCTTTACCTGCAGAAATACCTTTGGAAATAATTGTACTGCGGGTATTCTTGCCAGAATGAATCATTTTGGTACCCGTATCCGCTTGCTGAAAATTGTTGGCAACCGCTACAGAATAAAATTCGCCAACTGAGTCATCACCTTTTAAAATACAGCTGGGATATTTCCAGGTGATAGCGGATCCGGTCTCTACCTGTGTCCACGAAATTTTTGATTTGGATCCTGCGCAGATACCACGCTTGGTCACAAAATTATAGACACCACCTTTACCGGTTTTTGGGTGACCAGGATACCAGTTTTGAACTGTGGAGTATTTAATCTCTGCATCTTTATGGGCCACCAATTCAACCACTGCAGCATGGAGTTGGTTTTCATCGCGCATGGGGGCTGTGCAGCCTTCCAGATAACTTACGTGACTACCTTCATCTGCTATGATTAAGGTGCGCTCAAATTGTCCCGTATTCATGGCATTGATGCGAAAATAGGTAGATAATTCCATTGGACAGCGCACCCCTTTGGGTATGTAAACAAAACTACCGTCACTGAACACTGCAGAATTAAGTGCTGCAAAGTAATTGTCAGTGTATGGTACAACCGAACCTAAATATTTCTTTACCAGATCTGGGTAATCCTGAACAGCTTCCGAAAAAGAAGAAAATATCACACCTGCTTTTCTCAGATCTTCTTTGAATGTAGTGGCAACAGAGACGCTGTCAAAAACAGCATCTACCGCCACCCCGGCCAGCATTTTTTGTTCTTCCAGAGGAATGCCTAGTTTTTCATAAGTTTTAACCAGTTCCGGGTCCACTTCATCAAGATTTTTTGGACCATCAGATTTATCCTTTGGTGCGGAGTAATAGCTGATTGATTGATAGTCAATCTTAGGATAATCAACCTTAGCCCAATCAGGTTCATTCATGTTTAGCCAATTGTTATAAGCCTTTAAACGCCAGTTGATCAGCCAATCAGGCTCCTCTTTTTTATTAGAAATCAAGCGAATAACATCTTCATTCAATCCTGGGGGAATCGTGTCTTGTTCTATATCAGTTACGAAACCGTATTGGTAGTCTTGAGAAGTAACCTTCTCAATGGTTTTGTTTTGGGTTTTCAATGGATTTTCCTAGACTGAAAAACTTGTTCCGCAACCACAGGAACGGTTTGCATTGGGATTATGTATCTTAAAACCACCATTGAGCATATCATCTGAGAAATCAACTTCGATTCCGCGGACATAGAGCCAACTGTTTATATCACAAAAGATTGTTAAACCACTACTCTCAAACACTTTATCCTGCTCACCGCGTTTTTCATCAAAGGTCATTTTATAGCTCATTCCTGAACAGCCACCTTGTTCCACAGACATACGCAAATTCCAGTTCTCTTTATTCTCGATTTTCATGGCTCTTTTGATTCTTTCAGAGGCCCGTGGCGTTACAGAAATAGCTGCTGTATTGAATTCTTTTAATTCTTTTTCTTTAGTGCTCATACGTTTACTCCCACTCATTTGATTCTATTTTTTCCGAGGGTGCTGGTGTTGGGTAAAATCCAAGCTTTTCCTTTGCTTCATCGGTCATCATCTCTGGTTTCCAAGCTGGGTCAAATGTAACCTTAACTGTGGTCTGGCTCACTCCATCAAGCGCTTCAACTTTCTGTTTGATATCTTGGGACATTTGATCAGCCATGCCGCACCCCGGGGTCGTGAGTGACATAGTAATATGGACTTCTACTGGTCCGTCAGATTGATTATCGTAGACAATATCATAGATCAACCCCAAGTTCCATAGATCTACTGGGATCTCAGGGTCATAGCACTGTTTCAACACGGTTATGATATCTTCTTTTGTTAGTTCTGCCATTGGTACTCCTAGCTGGTCACATCCTGCACCGTCATACCACGAAACATATTTATCATATTGGCATTAATGCGTTGGATGGGTGTTCGAATATTGCAATAGTCGATTTGCAAACAGTTTGAATCATAAAAACAATCGCTTAAGCCCAAGGGGCCTTCGACTCTTTCAAAGAATTCAACGAGATTAATATTACCGAGTTGTGCCTTAAGTCGATATCCACCATGAGGTCCATTGATCGGTTCTATAATATTTTCTTTCGCTAGATGCTGTAATGTTTTGGCTAGAATCTCCAGTGGTATATTATACTGTGTTGCAATTTCTTTGGTGGAAGATACCAATTCAGGCGCTTTATCCTGCATATGTCGCAGAGCAATAAGCGCATATTCAACTTTTCTTGTTAATTTCAGCAATTATATATCCGATATTAATTGTCGTATATAATACGTTTTTTACAGAATACTATACAAGTAATTATAATATGGTAATAAGAACCTCGGAATTTTCCGTTACTTTGCCAATTTGGAAGGCTGAAATAGGCGCTTTTTCATTATAGCTATAAAGAAATTCATCTGCCCGATTTTGTGGTAGAGCAATCAGCAAACCACCAGAAGTTTGTGCATCAGCAATCATTAATTGGCGCAACTCTGTGATTGATTCTGCAAAATGGGTGAATTGACTGGCGTAGGAGAGGTTCCGTTTGGTTCCGCCCGGTATGTTATCTTGTTGTGCTAATTGTTCCGTACAAGGTAAGAACTTGAGGTCATTATAATTGATTTGCATTGCTACATTGCTGTTACGGCATAATTCTGCAGCATGACCCAACAGACCAAAACCTGTTATATCTGTTGCGGCATGAACGGAGTGATCGATCAGCATGCTGCCGGCAAGTTTATTTAACAAAGCCATTGAATCAATAGCAGCAGAAATCGATTCAGCCGAAGCTTGTTCTTTCTTAATAGCAGTAGTGATTATGCCTGTTCCCAGAGGTTTCGTTAATAGGATTGCATCTCCTGGTTTGGCCCCGGAATTTTTTACCAATTGATTTTGAGATACTTCACCAGTGACAACCAGTCCATATTTTGGTTCTTTGTCATCAATGCTATGTCCGCCAATAATGGATATTCCAGCTTCTTTTGCTTTATCAGCACCACCTTGTAATATTTTGGAAAGTATTTCTTTCGGGAGATCCTTGATTGGAAAACCTACAATATTCAAGGCAAATAGTGGTGTGCCACCCATGGCATAAATATCTGAAATTGAATTAGCTGCTGCTATCTGTCCATACATATAGGGATCATCTACGATCGGCGTAAAAAAGTCGACTGTTTGTAAGATATACCGGTTACCTTCAAGGCGTACCACTGCCGCGTCATCAGCCTTATCAAAACCGACGACTATACGATCATCATCCTCAATCATAAGGTCACCCAGAACCTGGGTTAGGTCATCCGGACCAATCTTACATGCTCAACCGGAGCCGTGGGATAAAGTAGTTAGCCGTATTTGTTCTTTTGTTTTCATGGGTAAAAATATTAGTTAAGCGAAAAAAGAAAATTATAAGCTATCCGCTAATTTCCGAATGTCTTCAATTGTATTTATATCCATATCAATAAGGTATTCTAAATGGATAGTCTTGAATCGAGAATGAATTTGGATCTGGGACTGATAATGGTGTAGCACCATGGGGATATGCATCGTTTTGAAAACCATTAATGAGAATGGGAAGTCCAATTCAGTTGGTTTCAAATTAGCCAATGTCATATTATTACTCAGCATTTGTTTGCGACATTCCTGAATATCTTTCAGTAGCAGTTTTTTCCGATATTCCCAGGGAGCTGTAATATCTGCAACTGATTCAATAAATTCATAACCTTGAGAAAAATGCTCTAAAAAATATCTTCCGTAAGCTCCACCACTAAATTCTTTATTCAAATGTTCATTAATATGTTCTTTTTTCGCGGTAAGGTATTGTTTCCAGTTGCTGAAATCTGACCTAAAGAGAAAATACCCAAAAGATGTTTTGAATGAATTCCGCTGGGTGAAAAACGCTTTTATTTCATAGGATAGTTTTTTGATTTCATTACGTAGGTCGTTAGAGAATAGCTGTACTGTTATCGGAGAATAGTTATCCGGTAACTTTAGGAAATCCTTGGGGATGATGGCTTCCGATAAATTTAGGGTGTAGCCTTTTTCAAATCCTTGAATATTCAGTTCAATGAATGCACCTAGATCACTTAGTTTGATTAGATTATTTAATGCTTGATCAAATTCCGGGAAAGTAGCAATAGAGGGGTTTGATGATCGCGGCAATTCACCAAAAAGAGATAATTGGCGGGGATCGTTTGGATCTCGCTGGGTCACCATAATGGTATATATTACGTTTTAAAGGATTGAAGTGCAACAATACAGCATTTTAATATACAGTTGCTCAAAATATTTTTCTTAATAGTGAATTCATTGTGAGTAACTAAAAAGTGATGCTAAATTTTAATCCCATGGTGGTTAAGTATTTTAAAAGAACTGTTAGTTTTACCATTTGAAGTGACACTATTTTATTAGTACATAGAGCATCCAATATTTAACGAAATTTCCAGAATAAATCCTTGAGCATAAAAACAAAAAACGTAGATAAGGTAGTGATCCGTTTTGCCGGAGACTCCGGTGATGGAATGCAGTTGACGGGTACACGCTTTACAGAAACTACAGCAATTGTTGGTAATGATTTAAGTACGTTACCAGATTATCCCGCTGAAATTAGGGCCCCAGCTGGGTCTCTGGCCGGAGTTAGCGCTTTTCAGCTACACTTCAGTTCAAAGGATATTCATACACCGGGAGACCAGCCAGATGTACTGGTAGCCATGAATCCTGCAGCACTCAAAGTCCACTTAGCAGAACTGATACCGGGCGGCATTATAATCACTAATGAGAGCGCATTCAGTCCTAAAAATCTGAAATTAGCAGGCTATGAAAGTAATCCGCTGGAAGATGACACATTGGATAGTTATGAGTTATATTCAATTGAAATGAGTCGATTAGTTGCCACAGCCTGTGAGGATATGGATATATCGCCAAAAACAGTTGATCGTACCAAGAATATGTTTGCGCTAGGTCTTTTATACTGGATTTACAACCGACCCCTGGAACCAACCATTAATTGGCTAGGAGTAAAATTTAAAAAACGTCCTGAATTAATCGATTCCAATATTAAAGCACTAAATGCTGGTTATAATTATGGGGAAACGGTTGAAATATTTACCACACGTTTTGCTGTTGAAAAGGCATCATTACCTGCTGGTAAATACAGGAATATTAATGGAAATTTTGCCACAAGCGCTGGTCTACTAGCTGCATCTGAAAAAGCAAATATTCCACTATTTTACGGTGGTTATCCTATTACACCGGCCAGTGATATATTGCATACCCTGGCTTCATTTCGTCACTTCGGCGTTAAAACTTTCCAGGCAGAAGATGAAATCGCTGGTATTACTTCTGCTATTGGCGCTTCATTTACAGGTAGTATCGGTGTGACGGCGTCATCTGGTCCTGGAATTGCTTTAAAGTCTGAAGCAATTGGTTTGGCAGTCATTGCAGAATTACCTCTCGTAATCGTTAATGTTCAGCGTGGTGGCCCTAGTACTGGCCTACCAACCAAGACAGAACAGGCGGATTTATTTCAGGCCTTGTTCGGCCGCAATGGTGAGGCTCCTGTACCTGTGATCGCCGCAAAAACACCAGGCGATTGTTTTTTTACTGCGTTTGAAGCCTGCCAGGTTGCGATTAAATACAGGACTCCAGTATTCATGCTTTCTGATGGCTATTTGGCCAATGGATCGGAACCGTGGTCCATACCAAATTTTGATCAATTACCCAGCATTCAACCTAATTTTTCTTCCAGTAAAAATGGAGTACCGTTCATGCCCTATGCCCGCGATGAAAAAACACTGGCAAGACCCTGGGCTATCCCCGGGACGCCTGGGCTGGAACACCGTATTGGCGGATTAGAAAAAGAAGATGTGACTGGTAATGTTTCTTATGACCCTGATAATCACCATCACATGACAGAAATACGGGCTCAGAAAGTGGCTAATATAACACAAGATATACCGCCCACAGAAATTTTGGGAGCAGCCAGTGGTGATCTATTAATTCTCAGCTGGGGAGGAACCTATGGTTCGTGTAGATCGGCAACGGAAAGATTGCAGAACGAGGGTAAAAAGGTGAGTCTCGTACATTTGCGCTGGTTGAATCCATTGCCAAAGGATTTAGGTGAAATTTTGATCCGATTTAAAAACGTCCTTATTCCGGAATTGAATATGGGTCAGCTTTCCAAAATGATACGAGCTGATTATCTTGTAGATGCGCAAGGGTTAAATCATGTAAGAGGTCGGCCGTTCAAAGCAGCAGATATTGTAACCAAAGCGGAAAAACTAATAGGGTAAGATTATGGCAGAAGCTACAGTTGAAACACCAAAACTAGATCGTAGGGATTTTGTATCGGACCAAGCTGTGCGCTGGTGTCCCGGATGCGGCGATTATGCTATCCTGGCCCAAACACAAAAAATATTTCCAGATCTAGGTGTTGATAAAGAAAAATTTGTTTTTATTTCTGGGATCGGTTGTTCTAGTCGCTTTCCTTATTATATGAACACCTATGGATTCCATACGATTCACGGTCGGGCACCGGCTATTGCATCAGGAGTAAAATTATCTAACCCTGATCTATCGGTATGGGTCATTACCGGAGATGGTGACGCACTTTCAATTGGCGGTAACCACACTATTCATCTTTTACGACGCAATCTGGATATTAATGTGATGTTATTCAATAACAGGATTTATGGTTTGACCAAAGGTCAATACTCCCCTACATCAGAATTGGGTAAAATCACCAAATCGACGCCACTGGGTTCATTAGATAGGCCCTTTAACCCGCTGGCGTTGGCATTAGGGGCTCAGGCAGGCTTCGTAGCGCGTGCCATTGATCGAGAAACAGCCCATTTGCAATCTATGATCCGACGGGCCAATAGTCATAGTGGAAGCTCGTTTATTGAAATCTACCAAAACTGTAACATTTTCAATGATGGAGCATTTGCCCCGATGACTGAAAAAGAAACCAAAGCAGATAAAGTTTTATGGCTGGAAAATAATAAACCGTTATTGTTTGGTGCAGAATTGAATAAGGGAATACACCTTGATGGAAATGTGCCCAAAGTTGTTGAAATTGGGGACAAATGGAGTACCGATGATATTTTGGTGCACAATGAAACTGATTGGACTATCGCAATGTTATTGAGCAACTTTACTTATCAGGATGATTTCCCAAATCCAATTGGTGTTTTTTACTCTGTAGATGAACCTATTTATGAAGTTATGCTTGATGAACAAATAGAATTTGCCAAAAAAAACAAAGGTATAGGCGATATACAGACGTTGTTAGATGGGGCGGATAACTGGGTGGTAGAATAATTTTTATGTCTTAGCTTTTAGCTATGGATTATCGCACTGAAAAAGACAGCATGGGACCTGTCGAAGTGCCAAATGATCGTTATTATGGAGCGCAAACACAACGATCCCTGAATAATTTTAAAATTGGTAAAGAACATTTTCCCCGTGAATTCATCCGTGCTTACGGAATTATCAAGAAAGCAGCAGCAGCAGTAAACAGTGAAGCAGGGTTATTAGACCCGCAACTTACAAAAATAATTTGTTCTTCTGCAGATGAAGTGATTGCTGGTAAACTAGATGATCACTTCCCGCTAGTAGTCTGGCAGACTGGATCAGGAACGCAAACTAATATGAATGTTAATGAAGTGATCGCCAATCGCGCCATTGAAATGGTTGGCGGTACACTAGGAAGCAAGGATCCAGTGCATCCCAATGATCATGTTAATATGGGTCAGTCCACCAATGATACCTTTCCGACAGCGATCAATATCGCTGCTGTAGAATCTGTGGTTCATCAGCTGCTGCCAAATCTGCAACGCTTACGGGATGGACTGCATGCAAAAGCAGAATCATTTTCCAATATTATTAAACTGGGTCGAACCCATTTGCAGGACGCAACACCACTCAGTTTAGGACAGGAGTTTTCCGGTTATGTATCAGCTGTTGAACATGGTTGTAAACGGGTAGAAAATGCAATAGATAGTTGTTATGAAATGGCCATGGGCGGCACCGCAGTTGGTACGGGAATCAATTCCATTGAAGGATTTGGTGAAAAAGCAGCAGCGGAAATATCCAAACTTACGGACCTACCTTTTCGTACGGCTGAAAATAAATTTGAAGCACTAGGCGGCCAGGATAGCATAGTTGAACTATCCAGCGCACTGAAAACTGTTTCCGTATCCTTATTTAAGATTGCCAATGACCTCCGCTGGTTAGCGAGCGGTCCCCGTTCCGGTATCGGTGAACTTGTTTTACCGGCAAACGAACCTGGCTCTTCAATTATGCCTGGAAAAGTAAATCCGACCCAATGTGAAGCAATGACTATGGTTTGTACCCAGGTTATGGGTAACGATACAACAATTACATTCGCTGGTGCGAGTGGAAATTTTGAACTGAATGTTTACCGACCGGTTATTGCTTTCAATATATTGCAATCGATTCGATTAATGGCCCAGGCCTGCGATTCTTTTTTAGTAAATGCTGTAGAGGGCATCGAACCCAATGAGCAGCGCATACACGAAAATCTGTACAATTCCCTCATGCTAGTGACAGCATTGAATCCGCATATTGGTTATGACAAAGCTGCGAAAGTGGCCAAGAAAGCATACACGGAAAATCTTTCCCTGCGTGAAGCTATCGTGGAATTGGGTTATATGAGTGCGGAGGAGTTTGATAAGTTGGTCCAGCCAGAAAAAATGATTCGACCACGTAAGATCGAAAAATAATTTATTGTTCACTGATGTTCAGTACAGTTTTATCACTGGGCACTTGAAACATAATTATTAAACAGACGTAAATTTCACAATGGCCAAGCAGGCAAATGAAGAACTCTGGGCACGTTCTATTATACTTTCTTTCTGGATCGCTCTAACTGGTACAATCGGTGTACTCATTTATATCGTAATACTTGCACAGAATCTACCATCCATCGAACAACTGGAAAATTTTGATCCCGATCTGGTTACCAGGATATATTCATCCGATGGCAAGATTATCCACGAACTTTTCCTGGAAAAACGTGTGTTTGTTGAATTAACCGGCATACCACTCTATATGCAGCATGCAGTTATATCCTCTGAGGATCGACGCTTTAGGAACCACTGGGGCATTTCATTGCGCAGTGTAGCACGGGCGATCATCACCAACGTTCTGGCCCTGAGCTACCGCCAAGGTTTCAGCACGCTCACCCAACAGTTGGCCCGCAACCTTTACGATACTATCGGCTTCAAAAAAACTGTTACTCGTAAGATCAAGGAAATGATCACTGCAATCCAGATTGAAAAAACGTATACAAAGGATGAGATCCTAGAAATGTACCTGAATAGTGTTCATTTTGGACACGGAACCTATGGCGTGCAGGCTGCCGCAAAACGTTTTTTCGCTAAAGAAGCTGAAGATCTAAGTATTGATGAATGTGCATTGCTTGTGGGACTGCTGCCTGCACCAGCCAGGTATTCACCGATTCGGCATCCTGATAGAGCGTTTGTACGTCGTAATACGGTACTGCGGTTGATGCACGATCAAAAATATATCACCGATGCGGTATATGTCGAAGCACGTTCAACGGATCTGCAAAATATTCAAATAGATCAATTTAGAGGAACGGCCCCCTACTTCACGGAATATATTCGTCGGGTACTTGAAACAGAGGATGAAAGACTCGGTGTGAATATATATCGTGATGGGCTTAAAATATTTACGACTTTGGATTCCCGTTTACAGCAGTATGCTGAAAATGCAGTAATGCAATCCATACTTGATAACCAAAAAAGGTTGAATAAGCGTTTATTCAAGGATAATGAGGAATTTGAAAGCCTGGCCTATTTTGGAATTTTCAATGAGGATACTGTACGCATGATGATGGAAGGGGAATTACCACTTTATGAAGAGTTGCGGGATAAACTTCTCGTTCAGTGTGCATTCGTAGCCCTGGATCCAAACACTGGTGCTATTTTAGCAATGGTAGGAGGACGGCCCGATTATACAGACCAATTTAATCGATCCACCCAGGCAAAACGTCAGCCAGGCAGTGTTTTCAAACCATTTGTCTACACTACTGCCATAGATAACGGTGTTCCAGTATCAAAACAACTGTTGAATCAGCCCGTAGTGCTTAAAGTACCAAAACCTGAGGGCGGTTGGGAAAACTGGAATCCGCAGAATTATGATGAAAGTACGGGTGGGCTAACAACGATAAGGGAAGGATTACGGCGATCATTGAATCTTGTATCAGTGCGTATGGTACAGGAAGTGGTGCCAGCCCGGGAAGTGGCATCCACTGCAAAAAATATGGGTGTATCTACCAATATACGGGCAGTAGATGCTATCGCGCTTGGGACTTCTGAGGTCTATCCCATTGAAATGGTAGCAGCTTATTCAGTGTTTTCAAATGGTGGTGTTTATTCTAAACCATATGGAATCACAAAAATTGAAGATCGTTACGGCAATATTTTGATCGAATATTACCCCAAGCAGAAAGAAATATTGAGTGAAGAAACAGCCTTTATGATGACCAATCTAATGCAAACAGTCATTGATCG